>NZ_JAJNKD010000039.1:0-3816 GCF_021043325.1 Ideonella azotifigens | reverse complement strand
CGCAGCCAGCCTTTGAGTTGCGGGTACCGGCCTCTCACCTCAGCTTGCATCAGCGAGCTTCGGTAGGGGCTGCCGGCCACCGCTGCCTGCGCGCGAAAGCTCAGCTTGGAGAGTTGAACTTCTCGCTCGGCGGCGGACACGGCGTGGCTTGTGAGCAGTTCATGGGGGTGCAGCGGTTCGCCGTCAGGGGTGGTCCGGGAAAGGTGCGTCCACCAGGGCGCGGGCAATGAGTTCGCCTTCCCGGCATCGGCGGCGGCACGCTGGGCGTCTCTGAGTTGTTCAGCCTGGACCAAAGCAAGTCGAGAGCCCAGTTCCTCGGTTCGCTCCGCCTGCCATTGCCACACGCCCAGGCTGGCGACAGCGGCCGTCGACAAGCCGACCGCCGCCACCAAGAGTAGCCGCCGGTCCCTTGCGCACAGCGACCACCAAACCACCGAGCGGCCCAGCGTTTGCCTGCCCAGATCGACCGCACGAACACTCAGTTGATGCAACGTCACCACCCACCGCGGCCAGTTCCCTCTCCGCGCTCCCTGCTGTTAAGAATTTGTGCTCGATTGTGGCAGCGTCGTACGAACAACGACGTCCTTGCGCTGCTAAGCCGGGCTCGGACGTGTCCCGCACTCCCCCGACGAAGGCCCTGCAATCGACAAATATGCCAGCGGCGATGGAGCACTCCAGCCACGCTTTATTTCAACTAAATACCTGCACCAAGACGCAATCACCTAGAAGAAATGGGCGACCCAATTCGCGATTCCCCTCAACTTCCCATTGAGGCGTGCCTCTATGATTCAAACAATTCTACTGTTACCGAACACGCATGGCAGCGGCAAGCAGGAATGGCCACGCGATTAGAGACAACATGCCAACCGTGCCGTACGTCATTACTATATCTTGAGCAGCGCCTATGCCTGGACAAACTGAGCTACCCGCAATAACTGCGGCATCGCTATCGATGACATTCCTTGAAATGACGCCTGGGCCAATTAGGAAAACGATCAATTCCCAAACAAAAAGAAATCCCGAGACACACACAACATATCGCCTAGTCCGCACACGGACTGCAAATATACCAAGAAACACAAAAAATATAGAAATATAGCTCATGATTTAGCTCACTGTCGACATGCGCATGCAGAATCAGATGATAGCGGCCAAGTACCATTCATTTCGGCCATCGCCCGAGTAGCTCCTTGACGAATGAAACGCCTACTAGAAGCATCAAGGTCTGTATTCCACCCATGTTGAAGGACATCATACCCAATGCCTGCTGTCATTGCGAGCCCGACACCAAACAGGCCGCTGTTGCGATATGCAGCATAACCTACTGCATAATTCCCGAACATATGAGGATTGTAGTCATGACCATCAATAGTATGAAACCTATCAAAGCGCTGATCATTATAAGCGAAATCGTATTTTTTTGCCCCGCTGTGATTTTTCCATATATCTATAAGAGATTCTGTGCGCATACCACCCAATACTTGCTCAACTTCACAAGGGTCCCAGATTTTTTTCACCGGTGGACGCGGCGTTGGCGGTGAAACATTAGGCGCACTTTGTTCGCAGGCAACCGGATTATTACCACGGGCAATGCACTCACTCACGCCGGGATGATCTCCACCACGCAACCCTGTAGCATCTCCTATATAAATTGGCGACACGTTCGCATACGCATAGGTATTGATCCCGCCTGCCAGCCCGATCGGATCTGACTCGATGTACCTGCCCAAGGTTGCCCGGTAATCCCGATTGAGGTTATAGAACAGCCCGGTCTCCTTGTCGAAGGTCTGCCCCGGGAAGCGCAGGTTCAGCGTGAAGGCGCCGAGTGCGCTGGGATTCTCGTTGGGCGCTGAGTTGCCGAAGGCCTCGGCCTGGTCCCAGCGCCATTGGATGGCGTGGTCGCTGGCTCTGGTCACCACGCGCGGGGTGTCCAGGTGGTCGGCGTAGATGTAGCTGAGCTTGGTCTGCACGCTCAGCACGCCGTTGGTGGTGGTGCGGGTCTGGGTGATCAGCCCCACGGGCGTGTCGCCCAGGTAGATGACTTCGTAGAGCGGGTTGCCGCTGGCGTCGTACTCGCCGATCAGGTGGCCTTGCTCGTCGTAGGCGTAGTAGCGGGCGCCGCTGTCGACGCGGGTGGTCGGGCCGGTCTTGGCGACGCGCTGCTCCAGGCCGTTGTACAGGTAGCTGACGGTGTCGGTGCCGATCTTGACCGAGGCCATGCGGCCGCGCGGGCTGTAGGTGAAGGTGTTGGTGCCGTCGGCCTTGACCTGGCCTGTTGCGTAGTAGGTGAAGTTGGTGGTGCCGTTGGGGCCGGTCTCGACGCTGACGCGGTTGTTGGCCGCGGCGATGGTGTTGGTGTAGGTGACCCCGCCGATAGTTTGGGTCGTGCGGTTGTTCGACAGGTCGTAGTCGAAGCCGTTGGTGCTGCTGGACTGCTGCTGCTGCTTGAGTCGGTCCAGGCCGTCGTAGGTGAAGGTCTGGTCGTAGGCGGGCTGGGCGGTGCCGGCACTGTTGGTGTGGGTGTAGCCGCTGATGCGGCCGGCGTCGTCGTAGCTCAGGGTGCGGATCAGCCCTGCGGTGGTGCCAGTGCCTGCGGGGTTGCCCAGGTAGTAGCTCTTGAGGCGGCCGTTGCTGTCGTAGGTGCGGCTGTAGGCGGTGTTGTCACCCCAGGTCCAGCCCTGCACGTCGTTCAGGCCGTTGTACTTGAGCATGTTGAGCACTGACACGTTGCGCGTGGTGTCGGTGCCGGTGCCGTCGGTCTTGACGGGGTTGAAGGCGATGGCCTTGAGCCGGCCGTCGGCCAGGTAGGTGAAGTTGACAGTGGCCTTGCTGGGCAGGGTGAGCGACTTGAGCTTGCCCAGGCTGCTGCCGGCGTCGCTGCTCCAGGTCTGGCTGAGCACGAAGCTGCGCGACGGGCTGGTGGCCACCGTCTGGGTCTTGCTGAGCACGCGCCCGAAGCCATCGTGGGTGTAGACGGTGGTGCCGGATTCGTCGACCAGGCTGCTGAGTTGGCCGGTGCTGTTGTTGGCGGTGGTGCTGGGCACCGAGGCGGTGCTGCCGTCGTAGTAGAACTGGCTGGGGATGCCGCTGGTATAGCTGATGGCCGTGAGCCGGCCCAGGTCGTCGTAGGCGTAGGTGGCGACGTTGCCCAGCGCGTCGGTGCGGGTCTGAACGCGGCCGTCGGCAAAGTAGGTGAAGCCGGTGGTGCCGGTGTCGGGGCTGACCTGCGGGTTGGTGTTGCCCAGGCCGTTGACGGTGTAGGTGGTGACCTTGCTGCGCGGGTCGGTGACGCTGGTGAGTTGGTCCAGGCCGTCGTAGCCGAACTTGATGACGGGGGCGGAGGCGCCGGCAGCCGGTGCGGCCAGGGTGCTGTTGATGCGCCGGCCCAGGCTGTCGTAGCCGTTGTTGGCCGTCCGCGCGGTGGTCTGGCCAGTGCCCTTGGGCAGGTTGACGGTGGTGAGGTTGCCGTTGGCGTCGTAGCCCAGGCCGGTGGTCAGGGCGCCGCCATCGGGGACGGGGTCGGCTTGGACGGTGCTGGTGGACAGGCCGGCGGCGAGCAGGCCTGTCAGGGCCAGCACGCGCGCCGCCGGTTTGAGCCGGACTGCAAGGGTCGTCTTGTGGTTCATGGTTCCTCCGCGTGTGTTGTAGGCGCCGCTCACTGCAGGCCGGTGACGCTTTGCATGCGTCCGAGTGCGTCGTAGGTTCGGGTGACCGTGCGCACCAGGGTGCGTGTGGCCGGGTCGGTGCCCTTGTAGTAGCTCTCGCTGGTCCGGTTGCCGGCGTTGTCGAGTTCGTAGTGCTCGCTGTTGCCGTCCG
>NZ_JAJNKD010000038.1:0-4412 GCF_021043325.1 Ideonella azotifigens | reverse complement strand
TCGACCTGACCACAGACTGAGCGGCGCCTGCCTCGCCATTGCCGCAGGGGCAAGGACGCGGTTCATTGACCGCTTACGGTCAGAGCGCTGCCAGATGGAGGATCGCAGGGTATGGCGATGCAGCGTTCCGTCGGGCAGCGCGTGCGCGGAGCGATAGGTCAGCAACGCGACGTCGGGAGCTAGAGGTCGCACCAGGAAGTTGCTGGCCACCACGCGCGGATGCTGCGCTGCAGATGGCAGGCGCAAGAGTACGTCGGCCTTTGTATAGGCGGCGCCGGAGCGGCCGAACTCCTGGAATTCCGCGTGGAGCAATGCGTCGAGGCGAGCGGCGTCGCCGCGCACCACCGGTTGGTGCAGTTCGACTTCAAGTGCCTGAAGCTGGCCAAGCAAAGATGGTTCGAGATGCTGCATTGGAAATGACGGCTTCGGGGTCGCACGGTGCCCATGAGTGAATCACTGCGACGGCAATGCCAGTCTATCCGGGCCGTTGCCGTTCAGCTGTCAAAGCATCTACTGCGAACAGACGCAAAAAAGGCGCCGCAAGCGGCGCCTTCGAGACTTGACCAAGTCGCCCACCAGGGGCGATCCGGGTCAGTGAAAGATCAGAACGCAGCCGTGCCGTTGGGCGTGCCCAGGCCGGTCGGGCCGTCGTAGCCGGTGCCGCTAGTGCACAGGTAGCTGCCACCGCAGGAACCGTTGCTGCCGGAGGTCACGTCGAAGATCGAGTTGGTGTGGCTGTAGGGGTCGGAGCCGTAGGTGACCGGGCCGCCGTTGACGCCGTAGATGCCGGCGATGACCGGGGCTGCGACGCTGGTGCCGCCGTAGACCTGCCAGCCGGACTTGGTGCCGAACTTCTTCGGGGCATACACGGCCACGCCGGTGTTCGGGTCGGCCACGGCGGAGACGTCGGCCACGGTGCGCTTGGCGCAGCCGGTGTCCAGCTGCCACGAGGGCTTGGCGTAGACGGTGCTGCAGCCGCTGCCGGCGCCGCTCCAGGCGGTTTCGACCCAGCCGCGGCTGTTGGTGGAGGTCTTCAGCGAGGTGCCGCCAACGGCAATCACGTGCGGCGAAGAGGCCGGGAACTGCACGCCGTAGCCGCTGTCGCCCGAACTCACCACCACGGCGATGTTCAGGTGGTCGTAGGCCGACTCATAGCTGGTCGAGCCGGACTCGCTGCCACCGTAGCTGTTGCTGATGGCACGCACGCCAGGCAGTGCGGCTGCGGTGTTGACGGCCTTGGCCAGGTTGGCCGAGCTGGTCGACGTGGCTTCGACGAAGACGATGCTGCAGGACGGGCACATGGCGCTGACCATGTCCAGGTCCAGCGCGGCTTCCTGGTTCCAGCCCTTGTTGGTGCCCGGATAGTTGGTGCCGCCGTTCTGGTCGATCTGCTTGAAGCAGCCGTTGGCCTTGGTGCAGGCCGGCAGGCCGAACTGCGAGCGGTAGACCGCCAGGTCGGCTTCGGCATTGGCGTAGTGGTAAGCGTCCACGACCGCGATCACGGTGGCCGCGCTGCCGTTGCCGGTGATCTTGTAGGCCGAGCGCAGGCTGGCCGGGCTCAGGCCGCTGGGCGCTGCCGTGACCAGGTCTTCGCCATTGCGATCCAGCACGATGTGCGCATGGCAGCGCGCATGGCCTTCGGCCACATCCCTGCTGCATGCCTCACGCGTGTGCACCAGCTTGCGCGCTGCGCTGCCGAGGTCTTGCGCGCTCGCGCCGACACTCAGCAACTGCAACACCGCGGCGGTCAAGGTGACCCCCAAAATCCTGAGCCTGATTCCTCGCATACAAACCTACTCCTGAAAAAACAAAAAGCATGTCAGGACCGCGGCAAATGCCCGAGTTCGCCCGTCTTCAGGGCCCTCTGCATGTCACCGCGGCGTGGGTCGGATCGACCCCTGATTCGCCAAGCGGCCGATGCTGCTACAACAAGTGTTTTTGAGGCTGTCCAAAGCCTGTCAAACCGCCTTCCAGCCCCTAGTTCACCGCCTCATCCCCCTATGTCAAACCCTTTTCCGTTGACCATCCTGACCGGCAGCTCTCGCGGCATGGGCGAGGCCATGGCCGCCCAGTGCCTGCAAGAAGGCCACTGCGTGATCGGCATCTCGCGCCGGCACAGCGAAGCGCTGGATGCACTGGCCGCCAGCCGCGGCGCCACGCTGCTGCAGTGGCGCCATGACCTGGCCGAGCCCGAGGCCGCCGGCTGGGCCCTGCTGGACTGGCTGCAGGCGCAGGCACCCGGCCGTTTCAGCCAAGCCACCTTGATCAACAACGCCGGCGTGATCGCGCCGCTGCAGCCCCTGGCCGACATCGACCCTGCAGCCACCGCCAAGGTGTTGCGCGTGGGCCTGGAGGCGGCCATGGTGATGAGCACCATGTTCCTGCGCGGCACCCGCGGCTGGACGGTGCCGCGCAAGCTGCTGAACATCTCTTCCGGGCTGGGCCGGCGCGCGATGGCCGGCAGCGCTTCCTACTGCGCGGCCAAGGCCGGCATGGACCATTTCAGCCGAGCGCTGGCGTTGGAAGAAGCCCTGCAGCCCAACGGTGCCAAGGTCGTCTCGCTGGCGCCCGGCGTGATCGACACCGGCATGCAGGACCAGCTGCGCGCCGCCGACCCCGCGGCTTTCCCTGACCACGCCAACTTCGTCGCACTGAAGGCCGGCGGCCAGCTGCTCAGCCCGGCCGACGCCGCGGCTCGGGTGTTGGCCTTCCTGGCCAGGCCGGACTTCGGCGGCAACCCGGTGGCGGATGTGCGAGACGCCAGCGCATGAGCGGCGACCTGCGACCCGTGCCGTGGATCGTGCCGCTGCTGTGGAGCCTCGTCGGCCTGGCCTTTGTCGCCTCCGGCTGGCAGCCGTTCGACCGCGGCACCTGGGTGCTGGAAGTGACGCCGGTCGTCATTGCCGCGCCGCTGCTGTGGGCGCTGCGCCGCCGCTGCCCGTTCACGCCGATGCTGCTGGGCCTGATCGCCGTGCATTGCCTGATCCTGATCTACGGCGGCGCCTACAGCTATGCCCGCGTGCCGCTGGGCTTCTGGCTGAAGGACTTGCTGGGCACCGAGCGCAACCCTTACGACCGCATCGGCCACCTCGCCCAGGGCCTGGTGCCGGCGCTGGTGGCACGCGAGGTGCTGATACGGCGTGGGGTGTCGGCCGGGCGCTGGCTGACCGGCTTCCTCAGCCTGTGCGTGGCGATGGCCATCAGCGCGTGGTACGAGTTGATCGAATGGGCCGCGGCACTCGCGCTGGGCCAGGGCGCCAACGAGTTCCTGGGATCCCAGGGCGACATCTGGGACACGCAATCCGACATGTTCTGCGCCTTCATTGGCGCGCTGCTGGCGCTGGCCTTGTTCTCCCGCTGGCAGGACCGGCAGATCGCCCGTGGACCGCGCTGGCAGGTTTCACCCCTCAAGACTTGAGCCATCAGGAGACAGCCTGTGCATACCCTGTTCGGTTTCCCCGGTTCCGGTTCGGCCGCGGTCGAGCTGGCGCTTCACCGTTGTGCCCTGCCCTTCGAGTTGGTCAACGCCGCCTCGTGGGCGCCTGAGTCCGCACGCGAGCAACTGGCCGCCGCCAACCCGCTGCAGCAGATCCCGACGCTGCGATTGCCAGGCGGCGCGGTCATGACCGAAAGCGCCGCGATCCTGATACAGCTCGGCCTCGAACACCCGGGCAGCGGCCTGCTGCCTGGCACGCCGGCCGAGCGCGCGCAGACCGTGCGTGGCCTGGTCTACATCGCCGCCAACTGCTATTCAGCCATCAGCATCACCGACTACCCCGAGCGCTGGCTGGACGGGTTCAAGGACGGCGAGGCGCCGCTGCGGCGCGGCAGCCGTTCCCAATTGCATCATCACTGGACGCTGTTCGCCGACCAGTTCATGCCGCTGGCCGCAACCCAACCTTTCCTCGGCGGCGCGCAGCCGGGCGCGCTGGACTTCCTGGCGGTGGTGGTGAGCCGCTGGTCCGGCACGCGCCGCGCGATGCACCAGCACAGGCCTGCATTTTCCGAGCTGCTGCAGCGCATTGAAGCCGACCCGCTGGTGGCCGAAATCTTCCAGCTGCATTTTCCGAAGCCAGCACCGTTACACGACTGATTCGTGTCAAGACCGAGATCAGGCGACAAGGGTTAACACACCCCCAACTTGCGGGACGAGGTCAGCTCGCTTGCCTGGATGGATGCGCGCAGAATTTGCCGGTTACATCAAGCATCCGGGAGGGTGGGCATGGCAGTCGCATCGGTTTGGCGCAAGGTTGGCCGCTTGCTCATTGGCGTCGCGCTCACCTTGGGCGCAGGTTTTCAACTCGCGCATGCCGACACACCGCCCTCGGTGGGCCTGCCCCGCGCCGTCCCCGGCTTTGAGGAACCCCTGATCGCCACCAGCCCTCTGGTGGCCGCAGACGAAGCCGCCCTCA
>NZ_JAJNKD010000037.1:0-4795 GCF_021043325.1 Ideonella azotifigens | reverse complement strand
GCCCACCAACTCACCGACGTGAGCAGCTCGGACGGCAACAGCGAGCACTACGAACTCGACAACGCCGGCAACCGGACAACAGAGAGCTACTACAAGGGCACCGACGTGACCACCAGGACCCTGGTCAAGACCGTCACGCGCACCTACGACGCATTGGGACGCATGCAGAGCGTCTCCGGCCTGCAATGAGCTGCCCCAACAATCACACGTGGAGGAAACCCATGACAAGCAAGACCATTGCGCCGTTGATGCGCATAAGGTTCTTGGACCGGCGGTTTGGCATAGCGTGGCTTAGCGCCGCAGTTGCGCAAACCGAGCTTATGAGTCACGGTGGTGCGCTAATTATCGGCCTGGAAAATGATGTCTTCGTCAACCTGACTCTGACGACTGCGCAACCAGAGCAGGGGGTTAGTCAGATTACTGCGACATGCCAGCAACCCCAATGGCGCAGCATTTCCGAATATTTCAGCATTTACCGTAATATCGGATTGGCAATGATAATCAACGCATTTGGCATCTATGCCTATGCGGCAGATCCGTACTATGCTGAAACGGTAATGCAATATGGCAATGGTGTTACATACGAATTGAATAGAAAGTTCTATAACGATGAGGCTAATGCAAAGCAATCTTGCCTTGATTTTGCTGCAGGCCTATTTTACAGCGGTAGCCGCTGCGAAGAAAGAGGTGGCGATGCCCCTCATTCCATGGCATGGTCGCTTGGGTATATATGCGTCTTAGACGCGCCAGGATCAAAAACTTGCGCATCGCCATTATATTATATTGAGCATCACGGGAATTGGTGTTCGCCGCGACAACGATACTCTTCGACCAAAGGGGACTGCGTTTCACTGATGGACCTCTGGGAAGACAAGCCCCCTTTTTGCCTTGGCAAGAAAGCAAGCCTATTCGCAGTCGGTGACCCCATCTATCCCCTGATCGGCAGCAGCAGCTACGACGTCGACCTTGACGCCGGCCTGGGCGGCCTGAAGCTGCGCTACGACATGCGCCGGAAGCTGCCGATGGACAAGCAGGAACTGGCATACCCGTATGCCGCCTTGCCGTCCTTTGGCCCGCTGGTCGAGAGCAGTTTGCACAAGCGGCTGATCTACCAGTCGGGCACGGGTGCGAACATGCAAGCCTCACGCGGCCTGGGCCGCTGGGTCTCGTTTGCGGTGACCGGCGGGGTCTTTGTGCCTGACCCCGGCGTGCGCGACAAGCTGGTGGCCATCAGCGGCGGCTGGCGCTACGTGGACGCCCAGACCCGCGCCGAAGAGACCTACGACAGCACCGGCCGGCTCAACACCGAGAAGCGGGCCGATGGCACGGTGCTCACCTACGGCTACAGCACCGCTGCCGGTGAGGATGCCCCGGCTGTCGGTTACCTCCTGACTGTGCAGGACCAACTCGGCCACCTGGTCAAGTTCAAGTACGACGCCAGCGGCGTGATCACGCAGGTCACCCGGGTGGACGGCCAGGTCATTGGCGCGGCCTACACCGGCGGCAACCTGAGCCAGCTCACCTGGCCCGACGGCAAATATTTGCAGTTCATCTACGACAAACCCGGCCTGGCCTGGGCCCTGACCGGCGTCGTGGACGAAGAAGGCAAGCGCCGCGTGAGCTTTGGCTACGACGACCTGGGCCGGGCCACCAGCACCGAAGAAGGCACTGGCTTCAACAAATACACCGCCAGCTGGGACGCCGGCATGGAGCCCGGCTGGAACATCACCGAAGAGTACGACTCGGTCAACAACGTCATCTGGATCCACCACCGCTGGAAGAACGTGGGCAACGCCTACGTGCAAGGCCCGCTGGGCTACAGCAACACCGTGGGCGCCAGCATCGTCAACGGCATGAGCTACGCCAGCAGCCAGACCCAGCCCGGGGGCAGCGGCTGCAGTGCCGCTTCGAGCAGCCAGACGTTTGACGCGAACGCCAACGTGACCAGCCGAGTCGACTTCGCTGGCAACCGCAGCTGCATGGCCTACGACGCGAGCAACCGGGAGACGGTTCGGGTCGAAGGCCTCAAGACGGCCGACACCTGCCCGGCGGACGTGGCCAGCTACACCGCCAGCAACCCCGGCCCGGCCAAGCCACAGCGCAAGATCAGCACCCAGTGGCATCCGCAGTGGAACCTGCAGACGCAGGTGGTCGAGCCCAACCTGATCACCACCACGGTCTACAACGACCAGACCGACCTGGTGGACCCGGCGCACCCCAAACTGAACTGCGCGCCCAGCGCGCCAGCACTGCCTGACGGCAGCAAGATCGCCGTCGTCTGCAAGCGCTACGAGCAGGCCACCACCGACACGCTGGGCGACCTGAGTGCGGCCAACGCCACCGTGACCGACAGCCGCAGCTGGAGCTACAGCTACAACCAATACGGCCAAGTCCTCACCGAGACCGACCCGCGCGGCAAAGCGACCACCTACGAGTACTGGACCGAACCCACCAGCTTCACCGGTGACGGCGCAGCCGCCCGCGGCCACACCCTGGGCGACCTCAAGACCGTGACCCAGGGCCCCAACACCGCCAACCCGCTCAAGACCCAGTACACCGAGTACAACAAGCTCGGCCAGGTGCTCACCACAGTGCTGCCCAACGGCAGCACCGAGAGCCGGGAGTACCACCTGCGCGGCTGGCTGACCAAGCTCACCCAGACCCCGGCCGGTGGCGGCACCGGCCTGGTGACTCAGTACGACTACTACGCCACCGGCCTGCTCAAGCAAGTCACGCAAGCGGACGGCAGCTGGACCCTCAACACCTACGACGACGCCCACCGGCTCACCGACGTGAGCAGCTCGGACGGCAACAGCGAGCACTACGAACTCGACAACGCCGGCAACCGGACAACAGAGAGCTACTACAAGGGCACCGACCCGGCCACCAGGACCCTGGTCAAGACGGTCACGCGCACCTATGACGCACTCGGACGCATGCAAAGCGTCTCGGGGTTGCGGTGAATAAGCTCTTCTGGACAAGTTTCCCTCTGCAGGTCTTCGCTAAGCCGTTGATTATTATAGGATCGGCGGCGAGGGATGTGAAGGAAACTTATCCAAGAGAGCGAGTGGTGATGTTGAATAGTCAGCAATATTTTTCATTGGAGGAAACATGATTCATAAGAAGATAATTTTTACGTTTGACTTAATGAGTCTAGCATCGCCTGCATTTTCAGACGTCTATGGTATATAGGGTTTCAATTTTTTTGGTTGGTACCCTTTTCACTTCGCCGCAGGCCTGTGTGGATGGTGTAAAGAAATGATATTTCTCTGGTTTGGAAATGCAATATGGATGTTCTTGTAAAACTCATCGCTCCGGATTTTAAGATTCCCCAAGGCGGACTGATTTTCGGATACTCGGCATGTCGGTCGATATTTTTAACATTGTTGCTTCAGTTGACGTCAAGTAAAACAGTTGCTGCCGTAGTTACTGTGCCCCCATTCGCTCCCTTTTGGAGTGATCTTCAGAATACGGGTGGCGTGGGTGAATTTTCTACCGGACAAGAGGTTTGTGACGCGATTTATAGTCATATGATTTTTGTGCTCGATACCTCACATCCCTGGAAGGGGGTATGTCGCGCTGAAAATAATATTAACTATGCCTGGCCATTTTTTGGTAGTCAATGCCCCCTGAATTATGACGGTGCAAACGAGGAGCAGCACAGAGGCGACTTCGGTCACAATGGCTATGGTGACATTTATGCAGGCGACAACGTTATTTGCGTCGCAGATGGACTTCATGTCTGGCACGACAAGCCCGCGATGTGCCCTGGCAAGCAAGCGAGCGTGGTGAGTGTGGGGGACCCGATCTACCCCCTGATTGGGGTCAGCAGCTACGACGTCGAGCTGGAGGCTGGGGTGGGGGGGCTGAAGCTGCGCTACGACATGCGCAGCAAACTACCGAACGACAATGCAGGGCGGGAGTTTCAAGAGTTTCCCTTGCCATCATTTGGCCTGCTGGTGGAAAGCAATCTGCACAAGCGGCTGATCTACCAATCGGGTGATGGGGCGAACGTGCAAGCCTCGCGGGGCCTGGGCCGCTGGGTCTCGTTTGCGGTCTCCGGCGGGGTTTTTGTTCCCGACGCTGGCGTGCGCGACACCCTGGTGGCCATCAGCGGCGGTTGGCGCTACGTGGACGCGCAGACCCGGGCCGAAGAGACCTACGACAGCACCGGCCGGCTCAACAGCGAGAAGCGGACCGATGGCACGGTGCTCACCTACGGCTACAGCACGGGCGCGAGTGATGACGCCCCGGCCGCCGGTTATCTCTTGACCGTGCAGGACCAGCTCGGCCACCTGGTCAAGTTCAAGTACGACGCCACCGGCGTGATCACGCAAGTCACGCGGGTGGACGGCCAGACCATTGGCATGGGCTACACCGGCGGCAACCTGAGCCAGCTCACCTGGCCCGACGGCAAGTATCTGCAGTTCATCTACGACAAGCCCGGCCTGGCCTGGGCCTTGACCGGCGTGGTGGACGAGGAGGGCAAGCGCCGCGTGAGCTTCGGCTATGACGACCTGGGCCGGGCCACCAGCACCGAAGAAGGCAGCGGCTTCAACAAGTACACCGCCAGCTGGGACGCTGGCATGGAACCCGGCTGGAACATCACCGAAGAGTACGACGCGGCCAACAACATCATCTGGATCCACCACCGCTGGAAGAACGTCGGCAACGCCTACGTGCAAGGCCCGCTGGGGTACAGCAACACCGTGGGCGCCAGCATCGTCAACGGCATGAGCTACGCCAGCACCCAGACCCAGCCCGGGGGCAGCGGCTGCAGCGCGGCATCGAGCAG
>NZ_JAJNKD010000036.1:0-5744 GCF_021043325.1 Ideonella azotifigens | reverse complement strand
TTCTTCAGAGAAGAAACGCCCGGCAAAGACCGGGCGTTTTACTCTGGTATTAGTAGCCTGACGATGTCCTACTTTCACACGGGAATCCGCACTATCATCGGCGCAGAGGCGTTTCACTGTCCTGTTCGGGATGGGAAGGAGTGGGACCACCTCGCTATGGTCATCAGGCTTCAACTTGTTGCCGGCTCGGGTGCGCGGGTGAGCGCAGGGCCGAGAAGGCCAATTCAAAGAGTCGACAGACTCGACTGATCCATGTGCAGCATGCGCCGGGCACACTCACCGCCGGGCAACTTGGCCTGGCAGCACATGGATCAGTCGACTCATCAGCGTTGGCTCAACCACCTCCTGGCTGAACTTTTCAGATGATTGCGCTCACCGCATTCATGCACATGAACAACGGCAAACTATAAATACTCAACCCAATCCAAATTCGATCTCGATTCTACACCGAATCAACATCAAAGTTATAGGGTCAAGCCTCACGGGCAATTAGTACTGGTTAGCTTAACGCATTACTGCGCTTCCACACCCAGCCTATCAACGTCCTGGTCTCGAACGACCCTTCAGGGGGCTCAAGGCCCCGGCAAGACTCATCTTGAGACGAGTTTCCCGCTTAGATGCTTTCAGCGGTTATCTCTTCCGCACTTAGCTACTCGGCAATGCCATTGGCATGACAACCGATACACCAGCGGTGCGTCCACTCCGGTCCTCTCGTACTAGGAGCAGGCTCTCTCAATCTTGCAGCGCCCACGGAAGATAGGGACCAAACTGTCTCACGACGTTTTAAACCCAGCTCACGTACCTCTTTAAATGGCGAACAGCCATACCCTTGGGACCGGCTACAGCCCCAGGATGAGATGAGCCGACATCGAGGTGCCAAACACCGCCGTCGATATGAACTCTTGGGCGGTATCAGCCTGTTATCCCCAGAGTACCTTTTATCCGTTGAGCGATGGCCCTTCCATACAGAACCACCGGATCACTTTGTCCTACTTTCGTACCTGCTCGACTTGTCAGTCTCGCAGTCAAGCACGCTTATGCCAATGCACTATCACCACGATTTCCGACCGTGGCTAGCGTACCTTCGAACTCCTCCGTTACACTTTGGGAGGAGACCGCCCCAGTCAAACTGCCCACCATACACTGTCCCCAATCCCGATAAGGGACCAAGGTTAGAACCTCAAACACACCAGGGTGGTATTTCAACGTTGGCTCCATAGAAACTAGCGTCCCTACTTCAAAGCCTCCCACCTATCCTACACAGATCTGTTCAAAGTCCAATGTAAAGCTACAGTAAAGGTTCATGGGGTCTTTCCGTCTTTCCGCGGGGAGATTGCATCATCACAAACATTTCAACTTCGCTGAGTCTCTGGAGGAGACAGTGTGGCCATCGTTACGCCATTCGTGCAGGTCGGAACTTACCCGACAAGGAATTTCGCTACCTTAGGACCGTTATAGTTACGGCCGCCGTTTACTGGGACTTCGATCAAGAGCTTGCACCCCATCAATTAATCTTCCAGCACCGGGCAGGCGTCACACCCTATACGTCGACTTTCGTCTTTGCAGAGTGCTGTGTTTTTAATAAACAGTCGCAGCCACCGATTCTCTGCGGCCTTTATCGGCTCCCCAAGTCAATGGTTCACCTACCAAAGGCACACCTTCTTCCGAAGTTACGGTGTCAATTTGCCGAGTTCCTTCTCCAGAGTTCTCTCAAGCGCCTTAGAATACTCATCTCGCGCACCAGTGTCGGTTTGCGGTACGGTCGTCTATGGCTGAAGCTTAGTGGCTTTTCCTGGAAGCAGGGTATCACTCACTTCGTCTGCAAGCAGACTCGTTATCACCCCTCATCTAAGCCCGGCGGATTTGCCTACCAGGCATGACTACAGGCTTGAACCAACATATCCAACAGTTGGCTGAGCTAACCTTCTCCGTCCCCACATCGCACCATAGATCGGTACAGGAATATTGACCTGTTTCCCATCAGCTACGCATCTCTGCCTCGCCTTAGGGGCCGACTCACCCTACGCCGATGAACGTTGCGTAGGAAACCTTGCGCTTTCGGCGAGGGGGCTTTTCACCCCCTTTAACGCTACTCATGTCAGCATTCGCACTTCTGATACCTCCAGCAGGCTTCACAACCCACCTTCACAGGCTTACAGAACGCTCTCCTACCGCGCATATAAATATGCACCCGCAGCTTCGGTAACTGGCTTAGCCCCGTTACATCTTCCGCGCAGGACGACTCGATCAGTGAGCTATTACGCTTTCTTTAAATGATGGCTGCTTCTAAGCCAACATCCTGACTGTTTTAGCCTTCCCACTTCGTTTCCCACTTAGCCAATTTTGGGGACCTTAGCTGGCGGTCTGGGTTGTTTCCCTCTTGAGTCCGGACGTTAGCACCCGGTGCTCTGTCTCCCAAGCTGTACTCATCGGTATTCGGAGTTTGCATAGGTTTGGTAAGTCGCCATGACCCCCTAGCCTAAACAGTGCTCTACCCCCGATGGTAATACTTGAGGCACTACCTAAATAGTTTTCGGAGAGAACCAGCTATCTCCAGGTTTGTTTAGCCTTTCACCCCTATCCACAGCTCATCCGCTAGTTTTGCAACACTAGTCGGTTCGGACCTCCAGTGCGTGTTACCGCACCTTCATCCTGGCCATGGATAGATCACCTGGTTTCGGGTCTACACCCAGCGACTAGACGCCCTATTCGGACTCGGTTTCCCTTCGCCTTCCCTACTCGGTTAAGCTTGCCACTGAATGTAAGTCGCTGACCCATTATACAAAAGGTACGCCGTCACCTTGCGGCTCCGACTTTTTGTATGCATGCGGTTTCAGGATCTATTTCACTCCCCTCCCGGGGTTCTTTTCGCCTTTCCCTCACGGTACTTGTTCACTATCGGTCGATTACGAGTATTTAGCCTTGGAGGATGGTCCCCCCATCTTCAGACAGGATTTCACGTGTCCCGCCCTACTTGTCGTGCACCTAGTTCCACATTCGACTTTTCTCATACGGGGCTATCACCCACTATGGCCGGACTTTCCATTCCGTTTTGATAAGAAGAATGCTAAAGAGCACTGGCTGTTCCGATTTCGCTCGCCACTACTTTCGGAATCTCGGTTGATGTCTTTTCCTCGAGCTACTGAGATGTTTCAGTTCACCCGGTTCGCCTCGCATGACTATGTATTCATCATGCGATACCCCTAAGGGTGGGTTTCCCCATTCGGAAATCTCCGGATCAAAGCTAATTTGCCAGCTCCCCGAAGCTTATCGCAGGCTATCACGTCCTTCGTCGCCTGTAATCGCCAAGGCATCCACCACATGCACTTAGTCACTTGACCCTATAACTTTGATGTCAATGCTTCAGACATCGATCAAGGACTGGTCCCAATCGCTCAACGCTAGAGCGATCGGTTTTTGAGTATTCACGTTATGCCGTTCTTCATGTCTCTTTTAAAAGAGTTGAAGTTTGGTGACGCAATCATCTAATGTCATCGACGGCACGGTGCGATTCAGGCTTTACCCCTGAGCCGCTTTCCGTCGACAACGCTGATTTTCGACTCTTTGAATTGTTAAAGAACAACAGCCTTCTTTCGAAGACAAACCCAAGATCCCAGCAGAATCTTGGGTTTGTACCCGACGCAGAAGTGAGAACAGATGGCATTGGCCGTCACGATGGTGGAGGATGACGGGATCGAACCGACGACCCCCTGCTTGCAAAGCAGGTGCTCTCCCAGCTGAGCTAATCCCCCGTCTATCTCTGAACCGGACGACACCGTCGCCTCGAATGGTTGGTGGGTCTGGTTGGATTCGAACCAACGACCCCCGCCTTATCAAGACGGTGCTCTAACCGACTGAGCTACAGACCCACGCATTCTTTGGAACGCATGGCTCCTGGCACAGGCTCACTTGGCTTCGAGGCCAATTGACGCTCTGCCCAAGCTCACACATTCACCATGTTCATCACTGTTGTGTGTTTCACAGCCGATAAGTGTGGGCGCAAGAATCAAGCACCATATGACTTCTACTCTTCGCTTCACATCGCTTGCGCAACATGAATCGCTTTCGAAGTATTTTCCAGAAAGGAGGTGATCCAGCCGCACCTTCCGATACGGCTACCTTGTTACGACTTCACCCCAGTCACGAACCCTGCCGTGGTAATCGCCCTCCTTGCGGTTAGGCTAACTACTTCTGGCAGAACCCGCTCCCATGGTGTGACGGGCGGTGTGTACAAGACCCGGGAACGTATTCACCGCGGCAAGCTGATCCGCGATTACTAGCGATTCCGACTTCACGCAGTCGAGTTGCAGACTGCGATCCGGACTACGACCGGTTTTCTGGGATTGGCTCCCCCTCGCGGGTTGGCAGCCCTCTGTACCGGCCATTGTATGACGTGTGTAGCCCTACCCATAAGGGCCATGAGGACCTGACGTCATCCCCACCTTCCTCCGGTTTGTCACCGGCAGTCTCATTAGAGTGCCCTTTCGTAGCAACTAATGACAAGGGTTGCGCTCGTTGCGGGACTTAACCCAACATCTCACGACACGAGCTGACGACGGCCATGCAGCACCTGTGTTCTGGCTCTCTTTCGAGCACTCCCAAATCTCTTCAGGATTCCAGACATGTCAAGGGTAGGTAAGGTTTTTCGCGTTGCATCGAATTAAACCACATCATCCACCGCTTGTGCGGGTCCCCGTCAATTCCTTTGAGTTTCAACCTTGCGGCCGTACTCCCCAGGCGGTCAACTTCACGCGTTAGCTTCGTTACTGAGAAGGAACCTTCCCAACAACCAGTTGACATCGTTTAGGGCGTGGACTACCAGGGTATCTAATCCTGTTTGCTCCCCACGCTTTCGTGCATGAGCGTCAGTGCAGGCCCAGGGGATTGCCTTCGCCATCGGTGTTCCTCCGCATATCTACGCATTTCACTGCTACACGCGGAATTCCATCCCCCTCTGCCGCACTCAAGCTATACAGTCACAAAGGCAGTTCCCAGGTTGAGCCCGGGGATTTCACCTCTGTCTTATATAACCGCCTGCGCACGCTTTACGCCCAGTAATTCCGATTAACGCTCGCACCCTACGTATTACCGCGGCTGCTGGCACGTAGTTAGCCGGTGCTTATTCTTCAGGTACCGTCATCCTCCCGAGGTGTTAACCCAGAAGATTTCTTCCCTGACAAAAGCGGTTTACAACCCGAAGGCCTTCTTCCCGCACGCGGCATGGCTGGATCAGACTTGCGTCCATTGTCCAAAATTCCCCACTGCTGCCTCCCGTAGGAGTCTGGGCCGTGTCTCAGTCCCAGTGTGGCTGGTCGTCCTCTCAGACCAGCTACAGATCGTCGCCTTGGTAGGCCTTTACCCCACCAACTAGCTAATCTGACATCGGCCGCTCCAATAGCGAGAGGTCTTGCGATCCCCCCCTTTCACCCGTAGGTCGTATGCGGTATTAATCCGGCTTTCGCCGGGCTATCCCCCACTACTGGGCACGTTCCGATGCTTTACTCACCCGTTCGCCACTCGTCGCCAGGTTGCCCCGCGTTACCGTTCGACTTGCATGTGTAAGGCATGCCGCCAGCGTTCAATCTGAGCCAGGATCAAACTCTTGAGTTCGATCTTGAATTTGCTCAAAGAATTGAAGTGAACTTCACTTCCATGAGCGTTTAAAGTCCAAGAGACTTGGTACCTTGCGGCACCAGCACTCGACTCAAACGCCCACGCTTATCGGCTGTTACTTGTTAAAGAGC
>NZ_JAJNKD010000035.1:0-8380 GCF_021043325.1 Ideonella azotifigens | reverse complement strand
GCCGCAGCGCCGATGCGCCCCTTCGCGTCCACGCGCCAGTAGCTGATGCATTCGCCATCACAGAACGCAGCGCCCTCTCCTTTGGGCACGGCGTGAGCCCACCACCACGGCCGGACGCTCGCCAAGCTGGCGTCGGCGCTCGCCGCCATGGCGGCGAGATCGCCCACCAATCCGGCGGGCGTCGTGCCCACGATCCACGGCGAATCCTTGGGCTGCGGCCATGTCGCCAATCTGGCTTCGACCGCGGCGTCCCCGTGGCCAAGGCTCGCACTCAGCGCGATCTCCGCCTCTTCAATGCTGCGCAGTCCCACCACCGGATCGACGCTGTGCAACGCACACCGGTTGCCGCCCAGCCACACGCGCCAACGCCGTTGTGGCCTGTCAGCCAAGCCTTGCGCCAACTTCGCACGCCAGTCCTCCTCCGTGATCGGCTCGACACGGACCTCGCCATCGACACGCACGGCCAGCGTGCGACCCGCCAGGTAGATGTCGCCCGTCCTACCCGCCCTATCAGACCTGTCCCACCACACGAAACAGTTCCTCCAAAGTGGATTGCGATTGCTGGATGCGGCGGATGGCTTGCTGCAGCAATGGCTGCACCTTGCCGGCAGGCCCGACATCGCCTTCGAACGCCAGGCGCTTCAACTCCGTGACCTCTGCACCGCCCAGGATCCGGTCGCGCAGGTGGTCGCCAATGACGTGCACCTCGGCGATCACGAAGCGGCCCCGGTAGCCGGTGCCGTGGCAGTGCTGGCAGCCTTGTGCGCGAGGCAGCTCCGCCGGCATCGGCCCGAACGTCGCTTCATGTCTTGCCCACCACGCGGCTTCTTCCGCAGAAGGCGGTGCGCTGGTGGCACAGGCCTGGCACAGCCGCCGCATGAGCCGCTGGACGACGACGCCATTGAGCGAGGACACGAAGCCGAACATGTCCAGCCCGAAGTGCCGGAAGCGCCCGATCACGTCGAACAGCGAATTCGCGTGCACGGTCGTGAACACCAGGTGCCCCGTGAGCGCCGACTGCACCGCGATCTCGGCCGTCTCACCATCCCGGATCTCGCCGACCAGGATGCGGTCCGGGTCGTGGCGCAGGATGCTGCGCAGCCCTCGTGCGAAGGTCAGCCCCTTCTTCTCGTTGACCGGAATTTGAAGCACGCCCGGCAGTTCGTACTCCACCGGGTCTTCGATCGTGATGATCTTCTCCAGCCCGGTGTTGATCTCCGAGAGCGCCGCATAGACCGAAGTCGTCTTGCCGCTGCCGGTCGGCCCGGTGACGAGCAGCATGCCGTGAGGCAGGCGCGCGAGGTGCCGCAGCCGGAAGGCACTGTCCGCATCGAAGCCCAGGGCGTCCAGCGTGACGTCGTCGCCCTTGCTGCGCAACGTGGACTTGTCCAGCAGCCGCAACACCGCGTCCTCGCCAAACACGCTGGGCATGATGGAGACCCGCAGGTCGACCTCGCGCCCTTCGAACCGGAAGCGGAAGCGACCGTCCTGCGGCAGGCGGCGCTCGGTGATGTCGAGCTGGGACAGCACCTTGAGCCGCGAGATCACCTCCTCGGCCAACTGGAAGCCTTCCAGGCGTTCGAACTTGGCCATCACGCCGTCCAGCCGGTGCTTGACGGTGAGCCCTTGCCGGTCGCACTCGAAGTGCACGTCGCTGGCACCGGTGCGCCAGGCGGCGAGCAGTGCCCGGTCCACGAAATCGACAATGACCGAGCCGTTGGCCGAGCCAGCGCTTGTGCTGGTAGCCGGGGCAGCCGATGCAGGCCCAGGGAACGCTGGCGCGCCCGACGCAGCGTCGAGCAGCACATGCCACCTCGCCAGTTCATCGGCACTCGCAGCCAGCGGCTCCAGCGCCTGGCCGAGAATCGCGCTGGCACGCTGCAATGCGCGGTCATCCCAGGGGTCGGCCATGGCCAGGAAGCTGATCCCTGCACCCTCGCGCACGATGGCCACGCCCACCGGCAGGGCCAGCCGCGTCGGCAGGCTGACCAGATCGGCAAGGCCGGCACTGGTGCGAACGCCTGAATGCGCCGGCAGCAAAGCCTCCCAGGGCCAGCCAGGCTGTTGGCGGCGCAAGGCATCGAGCACCGTGCCCGCATCCGCTGCGCGCGCTTTGCTGAGCTCGGCCAGGACGGCGGATGCGGTCGGTACAGGGGCGGTCTTGGGGCTGCTCATCGCACAGACCCCGCAATGTCGAAGATCGGCATGTACAAGAGCACCACCATGCTGCCCACCATCAGCGCGACGCCCAGCAGCAGCACCGGCTCGACGATGCGCGTGGCGCGCTCGATGAAGGTCTCGAAGGTCTGGCGATGCCGCTCGGCGATGGCGCGCAATACCCGGTCGAACTCGCCACCTCGCTCGCCTGCGCGAATGAGCCGCTCGGTCACCGGATCCGTCAGCCCCACCGAATCAAAGCTCACCGACGCCGCCGCCCCTTGCTCGATGCGCAACCTGGCCTGCGTCAGCCTGGCATGCATCTCCGGCGCCTGCGCCAGGGTCAGGCACACCCCCAGCGCCTCGTGCAGGCTGTAGCCGCCGTGCACCAGCAGGGCCAACGCTTCGAAGAGCCGTGCGCGCTCGAAGTGGCCGGCCTGCACCGCAAGCCAGGGCCAGACGCGCAGCAGCCAGGCCAGCAGTTGTGCCGGCCGCGTCCCACTCAAGGCCCAGAGCACGCCGGTGAACAGCAAGGCCAAACCCACAGGAGCAAGCCAGGGCTGCGCCGAGAGCAAGGCGCTGAAGGCCAACAACCCACGCGTGGCGGTGCTCACACCCGCGCCGGCCTCCGAGTACAGCTTCGCAAAGCGCGGGATCACCACCAGCAGCAGGAACACCGCGATCAGGCTGCCCAGCCCCACGACGACGGCCGGGTACAGCGCCGCGCTGATCACCTTGCGCCGCAGGCCGCCCACCATGTCGTCAAAGCGCAGGAAAGCGTCCAGCGCGTGCGTGAGGTCGCTGGTGCGCTCGCTGGCGCGCACCGAGGCCACCAGCAAGGCGGGGAAGCCGCCCACTTGCTGCATCGCGGTGGACAGGCTCTTGCCTTCGCGCAGCCTGGCCAGCAAGGCCTCGTGCATGGACGCTGGCCCTGCCGCCGCGGCCAGTGCATCCAGCGCTTCCACCACCGACATGCCCGCTTGCAGCAAGGCGCGAAGCTCGCGGCACCACAGGGCCAGGTCTTCCTTGCGTTTGCCCCCAGCGGCCGCCTGCCGGCGACCGCGCAGGGTCCGCAGCTCCAGCACCGTGTGCCCGGTCGCCGAGAGCAAGGCACGCGCAGCCGGCTCGTCGTCGGCCTGCAACCGGCGCAGCTCGACCGCGCGGCTGGCGGGGTCGAACAAGCGGGCTTCGAAGTCCATGTTCAGTGCCACGCAGGCGCGTCAGTTGCTGAGATCGGCGTCGTCGCCAGAGCCGCCGGTACGCTTGTCGTGCCCGAGGCTGAGGATGTCGTAGTCCCGGCCGCTCGTGCCCGGCATGCGGTACTGGTACGGCGAGCCCCATGGGTCGGTGGGGATCGCGTTCTTCATGTAGGGGCCACGCCAGCGCGCATTGCCGTCAGGCGCGGCCATCAGCGCCGCCAGCCCTTGCTCAGTGCTCGGAAAGCCCCCCATGTCCAGGCGATAGGCCTGCACTGCCTTGTCCAGCGCATCGATCTGCGCCTTGGCCGCGGTGACCTCCGAGCGGCCGATCTGCCCCATCAGGCGCGGCCCGACGATGCCGGTCAACAAGCCGATGATCAGCACCACCACCAGCAGCTCAAGCAAGGTGAAGCCACGCGCCTTGGCAGCAAGGGCGACGGGAGAGATGGGCCGGCTCAAAACGACATTCATGAAGACAACCTTGGCGTAAAAACCCAATCGGAATAGTGCGTGGCCGCAGGCAGGTCGCTGAACTCCAGCTGCTGCGGCACTTGCGCCCACGGCTTCTTGTCGGACCGGCTGCGCACGCCCGAGATGTCGCCGCGCGCATCGCGCAGCAGCGCCCAGTCCGCTTGGCCCGTGAGCGGGTCCGGATACAGCGCCCGCAAGTGCCGCCGAACCACAGCGGCACGTCTGTCGGTCAGCAAGTCCTCCAGGCTTCCCGGAAAACGTGCATCCCCGCCCGGCGTGCTGGCGCGGTAGCGGGCCAGCGCCGCAGCGTAGGCATCCCCCACGCGAAGCAGTTGCCGCTCGTTCTCGCGCGCGATCTGATCGGCCCAGCGCTGGGCGACCAGCGAGGCTGCCGTGCTGGCCACCGCCAGCAGCAGCAGCACGAACACCCAGCCCATGCCCTGTTGCGCCACGCGCAGGGACTGGGGCTGGCGCGCCTTGCGAGGGTCACCAGGCCGCATACAGGCTCCCATCTCGCGACAGGCCCGCGGCACCGCTGTGCACGTCGTAGACCTGGCCTTGCGCGCCCGACGGTGGTGGCACCACGGTCCAGGTGAGCACGCTGTCGGTGACCGGGTCCGGCGGGACTTCGCGCAGGTAGCGCTCCTTGGCCAACTCGGCGAGTTCCGAGGGGTAGCGGCCGCGGTCGGCGTTGAACTTGTCGATGGCGTCGCGCATGGCGCGCAGGTTCTGCTTGAGCACGATCTCGCGGGCCCGGTCCACATGCTCGACGTAACGCGGCACGGCCAGGCCCAACAGCAGCGCCAGGGCCGCGAGCACGACCAGCAGCTCGATCAGGGTGAAGCCGGCGGGCGGGCGCAGCGATGGGCCGAGCGTTGGGCGTTTGCAGGAGCGCGCCATCACCAGTCCTTCAGGGGCACGCCATTGCTGCCCTTGGCGGTTGAACTGGACTGGACATCAAACACGTCGGCACCAGCGTGCGGCGCCTCCGGCGGGCTGTCGTAGCTGCGCAAGGCCCAGCTGGCCTCCGCGGTCAGTTCAGGCGATGCAAAAGGATCCCGCGGCAAGCGCCTGAGGAAGTAGCGCGGCTGGCCGTGCACGTCCATCACGCCTTCGGTCAGGCTGGCGAGCTTGGGCGGGTAGCCGGAGCCGCCGGCCTCGCGGGCGATCTGGCCGGAGTCCACAGCCTTCTTGTAGGCGTCCAGCCCGCCGCGGATCTCCCACAGCGCGTCCCGCAGGGCCTGCTCCTTCTGCCGCTGCGCGGCCATCTCGGCCATCGGCATGGCGCCCATCGCCAGGATGGACAGCACGGCCAGCACCGCCAGCAGTTCCACCAGCGTGTAGCCGCCAGGCTTGAGTGCCTTCACGGCTGGACCTCGACGGTGAAGGCAGGCGGCGGCGTGGCCTTGCCCCGCTGGCCGTCGCCCGTGACGACGCTGGCGGCGCCCATTGACAGGCTGTAGCGACCAGGCTTGGGCGCCACCATGCGCCACTCGAACAAGCGGCCCTTGCCTGGCGCGACGGTGGGCTTGGAGCGCAGCGCGCCGGTGTCAATCGCGCCGGTGTCTTCATCATCAGAAGCGCTCAGGCTCACCGGCGTCTGCGGATCCCGGCCCCAGAAGTCGCCAGCTGCCGACTCGGTGACGTGCAAAGCGCCCGGCACGCCCTGCAGGCCCAGGTTCAGGCTGCGCAGGCCCAGGGGGGTCTCGCCATCGAGTGCGAGCGTGAAGACCTGCCCAGCCTTGACGGTGGCCGGGCCCTGCCACTGGAAGGTCATGGGCAGCAGCGGCAGATTCTCGTTGCCGACCGCCGGGCCAGCAGCGGGCGCGGCATTTGGGGCTGCATTGGGGGCGGGAGCAGTGGCAGGTGCGGTGGCCTTGTTGCCGTCCGGCTTGGCCGGCAGCTCAGGCGCCACGCGGCCGCCCACCTGGCGCAGCCGGGTGTAGGCCTCGGTGCCCACCCAGAGTTCGGCTTCGCTTGGATCGGGTTGCCGCAGGTTGCGCACGATGCGCGGTGTGATGGCCAGGACCAGCTCCGTGCGGCTGCCGTCGTCGAGTTGGCTGCTGAACAGGCGGCCCAGCACCGGCACGTCGCCCACCAGCGGAATGCGGCTCGCGCTGGTGCGGTCTTCCTTGCTCAGCAGGCCGGCGAGCAGTTGGGTCTCGCCGTCCTTCAGGCGCAGCGCGGTGCTCGCATTGCGGGTGCTGATCTGGTAGGCCACGGTGCCGGAGGTGGTCTTGATCTGGCTGGCGAGTGAGCCGACTTCCAGGGCCAGCTTGATCAGCACTTCGTCGTTGGCATAGATGGTGGGTTCAATCTCCAGCTTCAGGCCCACGTCCAGGTAGCTCACCGAGTCACTCACAAAGCCGGTCTGCGAAGTGGTGGTGGTGATGATGGGCACCTTGTCGCCGATCAGCACCTTGGCCTTCTCTCGGTTGCGAGCCCTCACGCGCGGGTTGGCCAGGATCTCGAAGTCGCCCACCTCACGCCGCAGGTTGAGCGTCACGCTGCCCACCGACACGCCGATGCGCCCGTCGTCCAGGTTCCGCAGGTTGGCAATGGTCAGGCCGCCACCGGAGCTGGGCGCCAGCGCCGACAGGCTGATGCTGCTGGGCACCTGCAAGCCCAGCTCGGTCAGCCGGGTCGAGCGGATCTCCAGCACTTCGAGTTCCAGCAGCACTTCCGGTTCCTGCGTGTCGTACAGGCCGATGAGCCGTTCGGCAAGTGCCACGGTCTCCGGCGCCTCGCGCAGGGCCAGCATGTTGCTGCGCTCGTCCACGAAGGGGTCCTTGAGCTTGAGCATGGACTTCAGGAAGCTGGCCGCGCCCTTGGCCTCGGCACTGGCCAGGTAGAAGACGCGGATGACCTGCTCCTGGTATTCGCGCTGCTTGTCCGGCGTGTTCGGGTAGATCAGCACGGTGCGATCGTCCAGCACCTTGCGAGCGAGCTGGTGGGTGCTGACGATGAGGTCCAGCGCGTCTTCCACGCGCACCTGCTTGAGGTAGACGGTGACCTTCAGGTCCTGCCGGATGTCCTTGTCCAGCACGAAGTTCAGCCCGCTGTTGCGGCTGACCAGGTCCAGCACCTGGCGCAGGCCGGCATCCCGGAAGTCCAGCGAGATGGGCCGCTGTTCGGCGAGGCCTGCTTGGGAGGACTGCAACTGCTGGCTGCGCTGCGCGGCCTGGATCTGCAGCTTCAGCGCTTGCAGGCCAGCGTGTTGTGGGTCGGACTTGAGGCCTTCGTCGATCACGCGCAGGGCCGCCGTCAACTGGCCTCGGGTGTGCAGGCCTTGGGCCTCGTCGAGCACGCTGGCGAGCCGGCGGTTGAGGCGCAGCTGGGCCAGCATGGCTTGGGCACGTCCGTTGGTGGCATCCAGGGCGAGCGCGCGTGCGATCAGGCGTTCGGCTTCGTCAGGCCGGCCGGCACTTCGTTGCCGCGCGGCATCGTCCAGCCAGCCTTGCAAGGTGGCGTCGCGCAGCGTGAGGTACTGCGCTCGAAGGTTGGCATCTTCCGGGTAGCGGCGCAGACCGTCCTCCAGCGTGCGCAAGGCTTGTTCAGGTTGGCCGCTGGCGGCTTGTTCGCTGGCTTCGTGCTGGACGAGGCCGGCACAGCCGGACAGGCCCAGCAGCGTGGCGCCAAACAATGCGGAGAGGCACAGCACACGTGCGCCGCGCTTTGCGCCCGCAAGCGGAATGGACCGGACAAGAGAGGACAACATCGTCATGGATCAAAAATTGGCCATCAAGGGGCCGCTTCGGCAGGCAGGGGCAGGCTCACGGTGGGCATGAGCAAAGGGTGGCGCAGCCGGATCTCGGTGGCGGTGATGGCTTCGATGCGGTAGCCGCTGCTCAGCTCCACGCCGGGCGCTGCGACCACGGCCTGCTGGCCGTCCTGCACGAACAGCAGGCGCGCGCCGTCCGGGCCGGCAAAGCGGCCGAGGACGCGGTGGGTCATGGGCGGGGCTTGGGGCGGCGGCGGATCGATGTTGGCTGGGGCAAGCGCTTGGGGGGTGGGCTGCGCGGCAGGCTTGGCGGGCTTGCCTGTAGGCGCTGAAGCATCGGGATAGAACGGGTCGCGCGTGGCTTCGCTGAGGACCACGGGATCGGGCTCGGCACTGGCGCTGCCTTGTCTGACGGCAAGCGCCGAGGAAACGGGCGTGGACGCTGGCGGTGATGCCGCCGCTGAAATGGCCGGCACAGCCTGCGCGCGCGTGCGTGATTCGGGAACCTGCACCTCGCCCGGAGGCCAGAAGATGGCCCATGCGCTGGCCAGCACGCTTGACCCAAGGGCTGCCATCAAGACCGGGTGCAGGCGGCGCTGGGCAGGCGGTTGTGCCGTCGCGTTCACGGTTGCGGCGCTCGTTCGAACACGCGGAATTCCAGTGTGGCTTCCACCACGCCACTCTCGGTTGCTGCGCCACGGCGAATGTCCAGCGAGCCCAGGGCCAGCATGTAGGGGTGGCGCGCCAGCATGTCGCGCAGCCAGCCTTTGAGTTGCGGGTACCGGCCTCTCACCTCAGCTTGCATCAGCGAGCTTCGGTAGGGGCTGCCGGC
>NZ_JAJNKD010000034.1:0-10978 GCF_021043325.1 Ideonella azotifigens | reverse complement strand
GAGCGCGCTGGCATGGCCCACTGCGCGCCCAAGCTGAACCCCAAGGGCGATCCGGCCAAGTACCTCAGCGACAAGGGCGCACCGTGGGCCAAGCTGGCCAACGAGAAGCCCAAGGGCGAGACCATTGCCTACGATACGCTGCTGAATGCCTGGAAGGCCGGCAAGGTGCGCTGAGCAACCTGGCGGCAAACAACGGTTTGCCGCCAGCGACCCTTGATCACGAAGGGCTGGCAGGCCGCTGCAACGCGGCTTGTCAGCCGTCGGCCTTCAGCGTGGCGGCGTTTGGCTGGTTGTTCGCGCGGCGATCAGCCGATGCGAATGTGCAGTGACGCGAGGTCGGTTCTGAACAGCGCGCGGTAGTACTCGATGGGCAGCCCGGCGTCCGACAAGGCGCAGGACTCGATGGCCAGCAGCGGGCTGGTGTGGGGAATTTCCAGCAGGTCGGCTTCCTCGGGCGTGGGCGTCACCGCCTCGATCCAGCGATCAGCGCGCTTGAAGATCATGCCGTACTGCTTTTGCAGCACGTCGTAGAGCGAGCGGGTCTGCAGCGGCAGCTGGTCCAGGCCCGGCGTGAGCGCCGCCGGGATGCTGTGGCGCACCAGGATGCGCGGGATGCCGTCCACCATCTGCACCCGCGAAACTTCGACCACTTGCGAAGCAATGCCTTGGTCGACCGGCAACCTGAGGAAGTGCTGCGCGCGCTCGCCTGGCAGGGCCACGCGCTGGGTCAGCACGCGGCGCGTGATGCGCTTGTGTTTGTCCAGCAGTTCGCCCGAAAAGCCGACGATGGAGCCGACGAAGTTCTGCTCCTCGCGGCGGCCAGAGACAAAAGCGCCTTTGCCCTGGCGCTTGTAAATGACGTGCTCGTAAACGAGCTGGTTCAGAGCCTCCCGCACCACGGTTCTGGAAACGCCAAAGCGTTCGCACAAGGCGCTCTCGGAAGGCAGGGCCGCGTTGGCGCCCATGCCGTTGTCGCTGATCATGCGCAGCAGGGACTGTTTGACCTGGGACCACAGTGGCCCGGTGGCAGATTCTGCGGCGGCGTCACGACCCGACGCTGCGGGCGGATCTTCTGTCATGGAGGCGGCTCTGGCATCAGAGGTCTGCAATGCGGGAGCCGATTTGTACACCATGTCGCTGCCTGAGCAGCTTCAGGGTGCCGGCCACTTCCTGTGCCTGGCGATGGGCGTCCCAGCCCAGCTCCCCGCCGATGATGGTGGCGATCATGCGCAGTGCTGCTTCGGTGCAGCGACCTTCGATGGCAATCAGCGTGCGGCGCAGCACCACGTCGGCCAGCCGGCCGATGCGCTGGTGCTGTGCGATGTGGACCATCTCGCCCACCGTGTAGGTGGGCAGGTCGCAGATGGCTGCAGCGCCGGTCGTGGCGACGATGGCGGCGACTCCGCTGGCTTCGCAGCCGTAGCGGTCCCAGAGCAGTGCCACCAGCGCGGGGGCCAGGCCCGAGGTGGTGCTCAGGCGGTCCACGCGCGCCTGGCGCTCGGCCGGGTCGACTGGCCAATCGCGGCCACTTCCGATGGGCAGCTGGGCGGTGTCGACCCTGCGCTGCCGGCGCAGGCGTGCGAGCACATCGTCAGCGATCTGGGCTGCGCAGGCACGGTAGGTCGTCCACTTGCCGCCGACGAGGGTCAGGATGTCAAAAGGGCGATCCCCCTGGGCCGGCAGCAGCCGCACCGAGTGGTCACGGCTGATGGCGCCGGCCACGGTGCCGTCAGCCGCAGGCAGCGGGCGCACGCCGGCGTAGCTGAAGACGATCTGCTCGCGCCTGGCTGGGAGCTCAGGCATGGCGATGCCCAACTCCCTGAACAGGTAATCGATCTCGGCCTCTGTGCATCGGCAGTCGTCCGGATCGTCGGTGCGGATGTCGGTGGTGCCCAGCAGGACCAGATCGTCGGTCAGGCAGTAGGCCAGGCAGATGCGATGGTCCTGCGTCTCGAAATACAGCATGCGCGCACCCAACTCACGTGCCAGCAGCGGGTGGCGCAGCACCAGGTGGGCGCCCCGCGTACCGCCAATGAAGCGGTGATGGACCCCCATCTGCGCGTCGACCTGGTCCACCCACGCGCCGGTGGTGTTGATCACCAGGCGTGGCCGCACCTGAATGCGCTCGCCGCCCAGCGCGTCTTGAAGTGTCACCGTGTCGCCCTCGCTGGACACGAGTGCCAGGTAGGACGCCGCCAGTGCCTCGGGGCAATCGCGTTCTGCGTCTGCGATCAGCTCCAGCGTCAGCCGTTCAGGATGCACGAGCCGGGCATCGAAGAACTCGGCCACCAGCTTCACCTGCTTCGATATCGAAGGCATGGCGCGCCGCAGATCCGGGCCACTCACCAGCCGATGTCTCGGCACCCCACCGATCTTGCGGCCAAACCAGTCGTAGAACACCAGGCCCAGTTTGGTCACGATCGCGCCTTTGCGCCCCGGGCTTCGCGTCCAGCCGAAGAAGCGTGCCGGCGCGCGTGCCAGGCCGGCCCACCAGCTGTTCAGCGGCACCCACACGGCCAGGGGAACCACCAGGTGGGGGGCGTTCATCAACAAGCGGTTGCGCTCCTCGACGGACTCGCGCACCAGCGCGAACTCGCCGGTCTCCAGGTAGCGCAAGCCGCCGTGGATGAGCCGGGACGGCGCCGCGCTGGTGCCGCTGCAGAAGTCTCCCCGCTCGACCAATAGCGCGCCCACACCCTGCGCGGCCAGGTCGCGCAGCAAGCCGACGCCGTTGATGCCGCCCCCGACGATCAACACCTCCACGTCGGGCTGAGCCCGGATCTCGTTCAGTACATCGTCCCTGCGGCGCATCGCCCATCTCCTGTCTCTGTGTTTAGACCCGTTCGCGAACCAACTCATCATTACAAGATGCAAAGCCGAAGTCCGTGGCGGCGGATCATGAATGCATCCTGTCGTGCGGCTCATCGGCAAAAACACCTAGCAAATATGCGGAGAACGTGGATTGACGGGGAGGAAGTGGTCGATAGACTTCGGCCAAATCAAGCAAGACATGCCTCAACTTGTAATTACGAGATTGATGGCAAAGGAGACAAGCATGACGAAGTACCTGCTGGGCCTGGATGCCGGAAGCACGATGACCAAGGCCGTGTTGTTCGACTTCCAGGGCAACGAGATCGGCACCGCGCGTCGGCGCAATCCGATCCTGTTTCCGGCGCCAGGCCACACGGAGCGGTGCCCGCAGACCATGTGGCGAGACGTTGGCGAGGCCATCCAGGAAGTGCTGCAGACCTTGGCAATCGACGCTGGCGACATTGCCGCGGTTTCGGTGTCCGGCTACGGTGCGGGCCTGTACCTGGTCGACCGGCATGGGCAGGCGGTGCGGCCCGGGATCATGTCGACCGACGCCCGGTCGACCGATGTGCTGGCCCATTGGGCGCGCGACGGGCTGAGCCAGCGCAACGGTGTGCGGACACAGCAGCGGCTGTGGGCCGGTCAGCCTGCCGGGCTGCTGCACTGGTTGGCCAGGCATGAGCCAGCGGTGGTCGACGCGACGCATTCGGTGCTGTTCTGCAAGGACTACCTGCGGGCGCAGCTGTGCGGGGACCTGTCCACCGATGTGACCGATGCCGGTGCGGGTGGGCTGATCGACGTGGTCCACGCCTGCTACCCGGAGGCCTTCTACGACGAACTTGGCCTCGGCGCCTGGCGCGACAAACTGCCCCGCATTGGCGCTTGCGACGAGGTCGTGGGCAAGGTCTCGGCGCAAGCCGCAGTGCAGACCGGCCTGCGCGCTGGTACGCCCGTCGTGCGCGGCATGGTGGATGTGTGCGCGGCGGCCATTGCTTCCGGCGTGGCCCGTCCGGGCCAGCTCAGCGTGATTGCCGGCACCTTCAGCATCAACTCCACGCTGCATGCCGCGCCTCGGTTGGACACCTTGCCGCTTTTGCAGATGGCGTATCCGGTGGGTGAACTCTTCCTGGCCACCGAGGGCTCGCCCACGTCCGCCAGCAATTTCGAATGGTATTGCAAGAGCATCCTCGGGCCGGAGGCCGTGGAGGCCGCGGCGCTTCGTGGCCAGTCCATCTATGACGTCTGCGGTGAGCGTGTCGGCCAGGTGCTCCAGCGTCCCAACGACATCCTGTTCCTGCCCTTCCTGTTCGGCGGCCCCAGCGGCGCGCCGGCCGGCTTCCTGGGGCTGCGCGCCGAGCACGACGGTGCCGACGTGGTGCGCGCGATCTTCGAGGGCATCGTCTTCGCCCACAAGCTGGACATTGATGCGCTGCTGAGCGGCAGCGACAGGGCGCAGGTCCAGAGCATTCGCCTGGCCGGGGGAGCAGCTCGCAGCCCGGTCTGGTCGCAGATGTTCGCTGACGTGCTGGGTTTGCCGGTCGAAGTCACCCAGGGTGGCGAGGTGGGCGCTCGCGGCACCGCGATGTGTGCCGCCGTGGCGCTGGGTCTGCATGCCGACTTCAGCTCGGCCATGACGCACATGGTGCGGGTCGAGCGGGCCTATCAACCCGACCCGGCGCGGCACGCGGCATATGCCCGCAAGTTCGAACGCTTCGCGCTGGTCGCACGCACCTTGGCGCCGCTCTGGCAACCGGCCGCCGAACCCGACCCCGCCCGCTGAGTTTTCACTGTCGTGACGAGCGACCAGAACCAGCCGTCACGACCTTCCTCATTTGAACCCACCTTACGGAAATCACCATGAAACACGTTGGCGACCTGCTCGCAAAAATGCTGTTGGACTATGAAGTCGACTTCGTCTTCGGCATGCCGGGCGGCCAGACCACCGCGCTGCACCAGGGCATTGCCCGGCTCGCGCCACGCATCGAGCACATCCTTGTGCGCGACGAGCGCAGTGCCCCCTACGCGGCCGATGCCTATGCCCGGCTGACGGGCAAACCTGGCGTGTGCGACGTGACGGTCGGCCCCGGCGCAACCAAGCTGACCGACGGCATCGTCGAGGCCTACAACGCCTCCATCCCCATGATCTGCATCGTCGGCGAACTGCCGTTGGACTGGGTGACCCTGCGGCACAAGGGCGTGGCCTCGCAAGGCTTCGATCAGCAGGGATTTTTCCAGAGCATTTCCAAGGAAGTGTTCATGGTGCCAAGCGTCACGGCTTTGCCCGACATCGTGCGCGCCGCCTTTCGCATCGCCACCTCGCCGCGTCCCGGCCCGGTGGTCATCATCGTGCCTCACGACGTGATGGACGCGCCTTGGGACGACAGCCAGGTGATCCCCGTGGACAAGCGTTGCATTCAGGCTCCGTCCAGCCGCTATCGCCCGGAAGACGCCGAACTGCAGCGTGCGGCCGCGCTGATCGCCAAGGCCAGGCGGCCCGCCATCATTGCCGGCGGCGGTGTGCATGCCTCGGGCGCTGCCGAACTGCTCACTGCGTTCTGTGACCGCGTCCAGCCTCTGCACGTGTCGAGCCTGTCGGGCAAAGGCTCGGTGCCGGAGACCCGGCCCTACGCCGCTGGCGTGCTCAACCCGCTTGGCAGCGCTGCCGCCATCCAGCTCATCAAGGAGGCCGACTTGCTGATCTGGTGCGGCAGCAAGGCCAGTCAGAACACCGCGATGAACTGGACCCTGCCGCTGGCCGGCCAGGCCAACATCACGATCGACGCGGACCCCACCGAGCACGGCCGCACGTTCCAGCCGACCGTCGCCTTGTGTGGCGACGTGCGGGCCACGCTTGCCGCCCTGGACGGGATGGTGAGCGCCACGCCCAAGCCCGAGTGGCTGGCGCGCATCGCCGAAGTGAAGGCGGGCAAGCAGCGAGGCCTCGACCAGGAGAAGGCCAGCACCCAGCTGCCCATCATTCCGCCCATCGTGATGGCCGGCTTGGCGGCCCGCCTTCAGGCCGAAGACGTGGTGATCAGCGACGCCAGCTTCTCCGCCGGCTGGATCGCCCAGTACATCCCCGCCACGCAAAGCGGCCGGCACTTCCTCTACGCGCGGGGCCAGGGCGGCCTGGGCTATGCGTCGCCAGCGGCCATCGGCGCGGCGGCGGTGCTGCAGCGGCGCGGCGGCCGCGTCGTGACCTTGGCCGGAGACGGAGGGCATGCGTTTGCCGTCGGTGAACTGGCCACCTTGGCCCAGAACCGCATGCGGGTGGTGAACATCGTCATCAACAACGGCACCCTGGGCTGGCTGCAGATGTGGCAGGAGGTGTTCTTCGAGGATTTGCGCAAATCGGTGGACCTGGCCGTCGGCGACAAGCCCGACTTTGCCGCTGCCGGCACCGCCATGGGCCTGCTGGGCCTGAAGGTCATGCGGCCCGAGGAGCTGGACGCCGCGCTCGACGCTGCGTTTGCCCATGACGGCCCCAGCCTGGTCGAGGTGATGATCGACCCGCGGGCCACCCCCATTCACAGCTTCCGTCGCCGCATGGAGGACCCGAATCCCAAGGCGCCTGTGCGGCCTGGCACGGTCTACGAACTGCGCCAATGGAAGCTGGCGAGCGAGCTGTGAGCCGGACGTGACCAGCATGTTCCCCCTCACCATGGCATCGGAGCCCACATGAAACTCGTGCTCGAAGGCATCGCCCAGCGCGCAGGCAGTGCGGTCCACCTTCATCCGCTTGACCTGACCTTGGTGCCCGGCGCAGTCACCGTGCTGCTGGGCGCCACCCAGGCCGGCAAGACCACGCTGATGCGGCTGATGGCAGGGCTGGACAAGCCCAGCAAGGGCCGGGTGCTGGTGGACGGGCAGGACGTCACCCGCCAGTCTGTGCGCCAGCGCAATGTCGCGATGGTCTACCAGCAGTTCATCAACTATCCCTCGCTGAGCGTGGCCGACAACATCGCCTCGCCGCTGAAGCTGCGCAAGGAAAAAGGCATTGCCCAAACCGTCCATGCCCTGGCCGCCAAGCTGCGCATCGAGCCCTTCCTGAAGCGCCTGCCGGCCGAACTGTCGGGCGGCCAGCAGCAGCGTGTGGCACTGGCCCGCGCGCTGGCCAAGCAGGCGCCGCTGATGCTGCTGGATGAGCCACTGGTCAACCTGGACTACAAGCTGCGCGAAGGCTTGCGGGAGGAGCTCTCGGCGCTGTTTGCGCAGGGGCGATCCACGGTCGTCTATGCCACCACCGAGCCCACCGAGGCCTTGCTGCTGGGCGGCTACACCGCCGTGCTGGACGAAGGGGCGCTGCTGCAGTACGGCCCCACCGCCGAGGTCTTCCGTCGGCCGCGCTCGATGCGCGTGGCGCGCGCCTTCAGTGACCCGCCGATGAACCTGGTGGCCGGCCAGGCCGCGCCGCAGGGCGTGGCGCTGGCGGCGGGCGTGTGCCTGCAACTGCAGCTGCCTGCCCTGGCCGACCGGCGGCTGGCCGGCAGCCTCACCGTCGGCGTGCGCGCCAGTGCCCTGCGGGTGCTCGGACGACCGGGGGACGTCACCCTCAAGGGCGTGGTGGAGCTGGCCGAGATCTCCGGCTCGGACACCTTCGTGCATGTGGCCACACCCATCGGTGAGCTGGTGGCGCAGCTTTCGGGGGTGCACCAGTTCGCGCTGGGCGCCGCCCTCACGCTGCACCTGGACCCAAGGCAAGCCTATGTGTTCGACGCGGCGGGCGAGTTGCTCGTTGCGCCGGGTGCCGCCGGGGAGTTCCACTGACATGGCCAAGATCACACTGGACCTGGCGCACACCTACTTCTCCAACCCGCAACGCGACGAGGACTACGCGCTGCTGCCGCTGAAGATGGACTTCGAGGACGGCGGGGCCTACGCGCTGCTGGGCCCCTCGGGCTGCGGCAAGTCCACCATGCTCAACATCATCTCCGGCCTGGTGAGACCGTCGCACGGCACGGTGAACTTCGGCGGTCGCGACGTCACCGCCCTGTCGCCGCAACAGCGCAACATCGCCCAGGTGTTCCAGTTCCCGGTCATCTACGACACCATGACCGTGGCCGAGAACCTGGCCTTCCCGCTGAAGAACCGTGGCGTGGCGCCGGATCGCATCCGGCAGCGCGTGGGCCGGATTGCCGAGATGCTTGAGCTCAGCGGCCAGCTCGACCAGCGTGCCGCCGGCCTGGCCGCCGATGCCAAGCAGAAGATTTCGCTGGGGCGTGGCCTGGTGCGCGAAGACGTGAGTGCCGTGCTCTTCGATGAACCGCTCACGGTGATCGATCCGCACCTGAAGTGGCAATTGCGGCGCAAGCTCAAGCAGATCCACCGCGAGCTCAAGCTCACGCTGGTCTACGTCACGCACGACCAGGTCGAGGCCTTGACCTTTGCCGACCAAGTGGTGGTCATGACCCGCGGCAAGGCGGTGCAGATGGGGGATGCGTCCGAGCTGTTCGAGCGCCCGAGGCACACTTTTGTCGGGCACTTCATTGGCTCGCCGGGCATGAATTTCCTGCCGGCACGTGGCACCGGCAGCGGCATCGAGGTGGCGGGTCAGGCCCTGGCCGCACCCCGCGCCGCGCTGGCGCAACTGGAGGCTTTCAAGGTGGGTGTGCGCCCCGAGTACGTGCAGCTGGCGCAACAGGGCCAGCCGGGCGCAATGCCTGCAGTCGTGACCCAGGTGCAGGACGTCGGCACCTTTTCGCTGATCAGCGCCAACGTGGGCACGGGAGCGAGTGAAGTGCGTGTACGGGCACGCGTGGCCGAGGAAGTGAGCTGGCCAGGCGTCGGCGAGACCGTCTGGCTGAATCTGTTCAGCGAACACACCTGCTACTACCGGGACGAGGAGTTGATCCCATGAAACCTGTCAACCAGAAGGCATGGTTTCTGATCCTGCCGGTGGTGCTTTGCGTGGCCTTCTCGGCCATCCTGCCGCTGATGACGGTGGTGAACTACTCGGTGCAGGACATCATCTCGCCGGAGCGGCGGGTGTTCGTCGGAACAGACTGGTTCAAGGCCGTGATGCGTGACGACGAGCTGATGGGCGCGCTGTGGCGCCAGCTGGTCTTCTCGCTGAGCGTGCTGGTGGTCCAGATCCCGTTGGGCATTGCCCTGGCCCTGTCGATGCCAGCCCGCGGCTGGCAGTCATCTGCCGTGTTGGTGACCGTGGCGATCTCGCTGCTGATCCCGTGGAACGTGGTGGGCACCATCTGGCAGATCTATGCCCGCAACGACATTGGCCTGATGGGTGCAACGCTGGCGAAACTGGGTTTCGACTACGACTACGCCCGAAACTCGGTCGATGCATGGCTCACTGTGTTGCTCATGGACGTCTGGCACTGGACACCGCTTGTCGCATTGCTGTGTTTCGCAGGACTGCGAGCCATCCCCGATGCCTACTACCAGGCCGCGAGCATTGACGGTGCGAGCAAGTTCGCCGTGTTCCGCTACATCCAGTTGCCCAAGATGCGCGGCGTGCTCGTCATCGCGGTGCTGCTGCGCTTCATGGACAGCTTCATGATCTACACCGAGCCCTTCGTGCTGACCGGCGGCGGCCCCGGCAACGCCACCACCTTCCTCAGCCAGTACCTGACCCAGAAAGCGGTCGGGCAGTTCGACCTGGGGCCGGCGGCTGCCTTCTCGTTGATCTACTTCCTGATCATCCTGCTGCTGTGCTTCATCCTCTACACCTGGATGCAACGCGTTGGCGCCCAAACCAAGAGCGAGGTTCCCCATGTGGTCTGACACGCGTCCCAAGAAGCGGGTCGTCTTCCTGGCCCTGTACCTGGTCATGTCGATCTTGCCTGTGTACTGGATGATCAACATGTCATTCAAGACGAACGAGGAGATCACCTCGGTCTTCACGCTGTGGCCGCGGGATTTCACCTGGCAGCACTACCGGACCATCCTCACCGACGAGTCCTGGTATTCGGGCTACATCAATTCGATGATCTACGTGGCCATGAACACGGCCATGTCGTTGGCCCTGGCACTGCCCGCAGCCTATGCCTTCTCACGCTACAGCTTCCTGGGCGACAAGCATGTGTTCTTCTGGTTGTTGACCAACCGGATGACGCCGCCTGCGGTGTTCCTGCTGCCGTTCTTCCAGCTCTACACCACCTTGGGCCTGATGGACACGCACATCGCCGTGGCGCTGGCGCACCTGCTGTTCAACGTGCCGCTGGCGGTGTGGATCCTGGAAGGCTTCATGTCGGGCATCCCGCGCGAGATCGACGAGACGGCCTACATCGACGGCTACTCGTTTCCGAGGTTCTTCCTCACCATCTTCATTCCACTGATCCGAGCCGGCGTGGGCGTCGCCGCCTTCTTCTGCTTCATGTTCAGCTGGGTGGAGTTGCTGATGGCGCGCACGCTGACCAGCGTCAACGCCAAACCCATCGTTGCAACGATGACCCGCACGGTGTCGGCCTCCGGCATGGACTGGGGTGTGCTGTCTGCGGCAGGGGTTCTGACCATCGTGCCTGGCGCCATCGTGATCTGGTTCGTGCGGCACCACATTGCCAAAGGTTTTGCGATGGGGCGGGTTTGACGTGCTGCAAAGCACACAGCGTTGAGGAGACGAGAGATGTTTGCATGGATGGCCTGGACGGTGCCGGTGACCGTATTCTTCAGTTGCATCGCCTTGATGCTGGCTGGCATGACGCTGTGGGAGATCAGGTCACCCACGGTGCTGCGCAAAGGGTGGCTGCCGATCGCCACCACCCGGGGCGACCGCTTGTTCATCGGCCTGCTGGCGGCAGCCTATGTGAACCTTGCATTCGTTGCCGTGAGCGAGAAGATGATGGATTGGTTCGGGTTGGCCCAGGAGCCTTCCATCTGGTTCAGCTTCGCCGCCTCTGTGGCCTTGCTGGGGCTGATCCTGCGCAAGGGCTAGGTGCCCGGTGAGTCTCAAGGCGCTCGGCTACCTCTTCCCGGCCGAAGTGTCATCGACCTCAAGGGGAGACCTTCTGGAGACATCAATGAAAATGCGTTGCACCGCCCTGGCACTTGCCGCAGTCAGTGCCCTGGGCAGCCATGCGGCCTGGGCAGGCGAGGCCGAGGCGAAGAAGTGGATCGATGGCGAATTCCAGCCCTCGACGCTGAACAAGGACCAGCAGCTGGCCGAGATGAAGTGGTTCATCGAGGCGGCTGCGAAGCTCAAGGCCAAGGG
>NZ_JAJNKD010000033.1:0-14740 GCF_021043325.1 Ideonella azotifigens | reverse complement strand
TCGCGCCCAGCCTGCACTCCAGTGTCCTGAACCCCAACATCGACTTCGAGGCCACGCCCTTCGTCGTGCAGCAGGAGTTGGCCGACTGGCCTGCACCGGTGCGTGAAGTGGCCGGTATCCAGAGGGTAGGCAAACGCATCGCCGGCATCTCGTCGTTTGGTGCGGGCGGGGCCAACGCGCATGTGGTCATCGAGGAATACAGCGCGCCGCCAACGCAAGACACCCCAAGCGGACCGGCCCTCATCGTGCTGTCGGCCAGAAGCGAAGACCGGCTCCAGGAACAAGTCCGGCAACTGCGCGATGCCATCGAAGTCGACGCGGCCATCCACCTTACCGACCTGGCCTACACGCTGCAGGTCGGGCGAGAGGCGATGGAGGAGCGGCTGGGGCTGGTCGTCAGTTCAGTGGAAGAGCTGAAACAAAAACTGAGCGAGCACCTTGAAGGAAGAGACGTTGACGAGCTGTACCGGGGCCAGGTCAAGCGCAACAAGGAAGCATTGGCCGCGCTGACGGGCGACGAGGACACGGCCGCCATGGCAGAGGCCTGGATTGCCAAAGGAAAGTTCGGCAAGTTGCTGGACCTGTGGGTCAAGGGCATGGCCGTGGACTGGCAGCGGCTGTACGGCGGCCGGAGGCCCCAACGCATCAGCCTGCCCACCTACCCGTTTGCGCGTGAGCGCTACTGGGTGCAGACCAGCGCAACGCAGCCCACAGCGACCACGGCAACAACGGCGAGCCTGCACCCGCTGGTGCACCGCAACACCTCGGACGTGGACGGCCTGCGCTTCAGCACCCAGTTGAGCGGCGAAGAATTCTTCCTGGCCGACCATGTGGTGCGAGGCGAGCGCGTGTTGCCCGGTGTGGCGCAGCTGGAGATGGCGCGCACGGCAGCCCGCCAGGTGCTGGGGCACGAGGTCGTTGCGCTGAGTGGCGTGGTGTGGATGCGCCCGGTGGTCGTGGCCAGCGAAGGGCTGAGCCTGCACATCGCGCTGGATCCGGAAGACGACGGGGCCCTCGGCTTCGAGATCTACAGCGAGGACGATGAGGGCGAGGTCCGGGTCTACAGCCAGGGCCGAGCCCGCGAACTGGTGCCGGCCAGCGCGCAGGCGCATGACCTGCAAGCATTGCGCGCGTTGTGCCAGCAAACGCAGCTGACAGCAGCGCAGTGCTACGCCCGCTTCGAGCAGCTGGGCCTGCACTACGGCCCGGCGTTCCAGGGCTTGCGCGAAGTCTTGGTCGGGCAGGACCGGCTGCTGGCGCGCATCAGCTTGCCGGATGGGGCGCCACAGGACGGCTACCAACTGCACCCCAGCCTGCTGGACGCGGCCTTGCAGGCCACGCTGGGCTTGCAGGCGGAGAACGCGCCGCTGAGCCTGCCGTTTGCGCTGGGGGCGCTGGAAGTGCTGGCGCCGTGCACGGCGGAGATGTGGGCGGTCGTGCGCAGAAGTGCCGGGAGCAGCGCAGGCGACGCGGTGCAGCGGCTGGACGTTGAGCTGTGCGACGAGCACGGCCAGGTCTGCGTGCGCTTGGGGCAGTTCAGCTTGCGGTCCGTGAACGACGGGAAGACCCTTGCAACCGAGCAGGCCGCACACGAAACCGATCTGTTGTTGGCACCCGTCTGGCAAGTGGTGAACCCGCCGGCGCCTGCGAACCAAGCCTCCACCACCGAACGCGTGTTGATCCTGGGTGGCCCGCCCGCTCGGCGGCAAGCAGTGCTGAGCCAGTTCCCCGCTGCGGCCTTGCTTGCATTGCCGCCAGCCGCGCAAATCGCCGAGATCGAACAAGGCCTGCGCCAGCACGGCGAGTTCGATCACCTCGTCTGGATCGCCGACAGCGGCGAGCCCGAGTCGGATCAGCAGGACGACGAGGGCTTGATCGCATTGCAGCAACAAGGTGTGGTGCTGGGCTTCCGCCTGGTCAAGGCCTTGCTGGCACTTGGTTTGGACAAACGCCCGCTGAACTGGACGGTGTTGACGGTCCGCACCCAGGCCGTCCACCTGTCCGATGCGGTGCTGCCAGCGCATGCCGGCGTGCATGGCTTCGTGGGGGCGGCGGCCAAGGAATTCCGGCGCTGGCAATTCCGCCTGCTGGACCTGGACGGCGCACAAGCCTGGCCGCTCGACCAACTCTTCCAGCTGCCTTTCGACCCGCAGGGCGACGCGCTGGCTTGGCGCTCCGGCCAATGGTTCCGCCAGGCCCTGCTGCCCGTCGACATCGCGTCGGCGGCCCGGCACGAAACCCTGTACCGGCGCGGCGGCGTCTACGTGGTGATCGGCGGCGCGGGCGGCATTGGCCAGGCCTGGAGCGGGCACATGATCCGCGCCCACCAGGCGAACATCGTCTGGATCGGCAGGCGCCCGCTGGACGAGGCCATTGCGCAGGCCCAGGAGCGGCTGGCCGCCTTCGGGCCCAGGCCCGAGTACATCGCGGCCGATGCGACCGACCTGCAGGCGCTGGTGCGCGCCCGCGAGCAGATCCTGGCGCGCCACCCGGCGATCCATGGCGTGATGCATGCCGCCATCGCGCTGCTGGACAAGAGCCTGGCGCAGATGGACGAGGACCGCCTGCTTGCGGGCCTGGCGGCCAAGGTGGATGTCAGCGTGCGCATGTGCCAGGTGTTCGGTGCGCTGCCGCTGGACTTCATGCTGTTCTGCTCCTCGCTGCTTAGCTTCATGAAGGCGGCCGGGCAGAGCAACTACGCGGCCGGCTGCACCTTCAAGGACGCCTACGCGCTGCAATTGGCGCAGCGCCTGCCGTACCCCGTCAAGGTCATGAACTGGGGTTACTGGGGCAGCGTCGGCGTGGTCGCCTCGCAGGCTTACCGCGAGCGCATGGCGCAGCTGGGCTTTGGCTCCATCGAAGCGGAAGAAGGCATGCTGGCCATCGAACGCCTGCTGGCGGCGCCCATGCCCCAGCTGGGCTTTCTCAAGGTCGCACCGGCAGGGGCCAAAGGCGGCTTGTTCGACCTGGTCGGCGATGCGCGTGTGCATGTGGATGCCCCGCGATTCGGGTCTCTGGCGCATGAGATCGCCAGCCGCCCGGCGAGCAGGGCATTCCCCATCGATGCAGGCCGCCTCACGCAACACAAGCGCGAGATCGATCGCCTGTCGCTGGCGATCTTGCGCGGCGAACTGCAGGCGCTGGGTTGGACTGGCGAGGCCGCGGTGCCTGGCCTGCGCCCGGGCCACGCGCGCTGGCTGGCCCACAGCCGGCAATGGCTGGCGGCGTCGGCAGATGAAACGACTTCGCTCGCCCAGGCCTGGGCCGCATGGCAGCAGCGCAAGACCGCATGGCTGGACGACGCCGACCTGCGCGCGCAGGTGCAGCTGGTCGATGCGATGCTGGGTCAGTTGCCAGCCATCCTGCAGGGCCGCGTGCAGGCCACCAGCGTGATGTTCCCGGGCTCTTCGATGCACCTCGTCGAAGGTGTCTACCAGGGCAATGCCGTGGCGGACCATTTCAACGACGTGCTCTGCGACACCGTGGTCGCATTTGTCGCCGAACGCGTGCGGCAGGACCCTGAAGCCCGCATCCGCATCCTCGAGATCGGCGCCGGCACCGGCGGCACCAGCGCCCGCGTGCTGGCACGGCTCAAGCCCTTTGCGTCGCACATGGCGGCCTACGCCTACACCGACCTGTCGCGTGCCTTCCTGCTGCACGCAGAGCGGAAATACGGACCCGACCACCCCTACCTCGATTACCGGCTGTTCGACGTTGGCTGCCCGTTGGCCGGGCAGGGCGTCGAGGCCGGCAGCTACGACTTGGCGATTGCCACCAACGTGCTGCATGCGACCCGCGACATCCGCGAGAGCCTGCGCAACGCGAAGGCGCTGCTGCGCCCGAACGGCCTGCTGGTGCTCAATGAGTTGAGCCGTTGCGAGCTGTGGACCCACCTGACCTTCGGCCTGCTGGACGGCTGGTGGCTGTACGAGGACGAGGCGCTGCGCATCCCCAGCAGCCCCAGCCTCGCGCCGGAGCGCTGGGACACGGTGCTGCGCGAGGAAGGCTATCGCCATGTCCTCTTCCCGGCCGCGGCCCAACACGCGCTCGGCCAGCAGGTGGTCGTCGCCGAGAGTGATGGCGTGACTGTGCAACGGCAGCCCGTGCGCGCTGCCGCGAGCCTGCCTGCAGCGCCGGCCCGCATCGCGCCCGCTCCTGCGCCCGTTCCCGCGGCCGTTGCGCGCAGCCGCAACGAGGCCGCGCCCGGCCCGTCCACGGCCCAGGTCACCGCCACGTCCGCGCTGCTGCGCGAGAAGTGCGTGCAGCAGTTCAAGAAGCTTGTCGGCCAGACCCTGAAGATGCCGCTCGACAGGATCGATGCCGGCACCGGCCTGGACGCCTACGGCATCGACTCGATCCTGGTGCTGGAGCTGAGCAACGGCCTGCGCCAGGCGTTCAAGGACCTTGGCATCGAAAGTGCGGTCAGCCCGACGCTGTTCTTCGAGTACGCCAGCGTCGATTCGCTGGCCGATCATTTCATCGCGACCCAGCCCGAGGCGATGATGCGCTGGGTCGGGTTGGATGCCGCCGCAGCGCCGCAGGTGGCGGCATCGCCAAGCCTGCCGGAGCCGCCCATTCGGATCACGAGCCAGTCGCGGCGCACGACAGCGCGCGGCTTCCGCCGTCCAGGCAATGGCACACCGCCTGCAACGCTGCCGCCTGCAACGCTGGACGTGGCCATCATCGGGCTGTCCGGGCGCTATCCGGAGGCGGCCGATGTCACCGAGTTCTGGGCGCACCTGAAGGCCGGACGCAACTGCATCCGCGAGGTGCCGGCAGCGCGCTGGGACCACGCCCCGTATTTCGATGAGCGCCGGGGCCAGCCCGGCAAGGCCTACACCCGCTGGGCCGGCTTCATCGACGATGTTGATTGCTTCGATCCGCTGTTCTTCAACATCTCGCCGCGCGAAGCGGAGGCCATGAGCCCGCAGGAGCGGCTGTTCATCCAGGAGGCCTACGCCTGCATCGAGGATGCCGGCTACACCCCCGCCACGCTGTGCGCCAGCCGCAAGGTCGGCATGTTCGTCGGCGTGATGAACGAGCGTTATCCGAGCGGCACGCGCTTCTGGTCCATCGCCAACCGGGTGTCCTACCTGTTGGACTTCCAGGGGCCCAGCATGGCGGTGGACACCGCCTGCTCGTCGTCGCTGACGGCCATCCACCTGGCACTGGAGAGCCTGCGCAGCGGCGAGAGCGAGGTGGCGATTGCCGGCGGCGTCAACCTGATCGTGGACCCGGATCACCTGCTGACCCTGTCCGCGATGACGATGCTGTCCGCCGGCGACAAGTGCAAGTCGTTTGCGGCTGACGGCGACGGCTTTGTCGATGGCGAGGCCGTGGGCGCGCTTGTGCTCAAGCCGCTGCAGCAGGCCGTTGCCGATGGCGATCACATCCACGGCGTGATCAAGGGCAGCGCCGTCAATGCCGGCGGCAGGACCAACGGCTACATGGTGCCCAACCCGGCGATGCAGGCGCAGGTCGTGCGCAGCGCGCTGGAGCGTGCGGGCGTCGATGCCCGCAACGTCAGCTACCTCGAAGCCCAGGGCACCGGCAGCAGCCTGGGCGATCCGATCGAGATTGCCGGCCTCACCAAGGCCTTCCGGGACTGGACCGAGGACAAGCAGTTCTGCGCCATCGGTTCGGCCAAGTCCAATGTGGGCCACTGCGAGAGCGCGGCTGGCATCGTGGCCCTCAGCAAGGTGCTGATGCAGATGAAGCACCGGACGCTGGTGCCCAGCCTGCATGCGGCCGAGGTCAATCCGTCCATTGACTTCGCCAATTCGCCCTTCGCATTGCAACGGGAGTTGGCGCCCTGGCCGCGAATGGTTCGGGACATCGGCGGCCGCGCGCAGGAGATCCCTCGCACGGCCGGCATCTCGTCGTTTGGCGCGGGCGGCGCGAATGCGCATGTGGTGATCGAGGAATACATCGCGTCGGCGGTGCCAGCCAGCATGGGTGGCGCCGTGATGGTCGTGTTGTCGGCGCGTCGCCAGGATCGCCTGGAGGACCAGGCGCGGCGCCTGCTCGCCGCGATCACGGCAGACCAGACCGAGCTCTCGCTCGCCGATCTCGCCTACACCTTGCAGGTCGGGCGCGAGGCGATGGAAGAACGGCTCGCGCTGACGGTCGAATCGCTCGCCGAGTTGCGCCACAAGCTCTCTGCCTTCCTGGCAGGGGACGAGGCCATCGCCGGCCTGCATCGCGGGCAAGCCAGGCGCGGCAAGGACGCGATGGTCCTGCTCGCCGGTGACGAAGACATCGACATGGCCTCGGTCGCGGCCACCTGGCTCGCCAAGGGCAAGGCCGACAAGCTGCTGGGCCTGTGGGTCAGGGGCCTGCCGGTCGACTGGGCGGCATTGCATCGCAACAGCGGCCAGGCGCCGCGGCGGATCAGCCTGCCAACCTATCCGTTTGCCCGCGAGCGCTACTGGACCGAACGCCGCGAGGAAGCGGCGGCGTCGCCTGTGCGCTTGGAACACCAGGCCTTCGATGCACCGGTCGCGGCGGTGGAACCGGTGGTGGCGGTCCAGCCCGCAGCCGTCGACGACGCGACGTTGCGGCAGCGCATCCAGCAAGCTTTGGTCGAGAGGGTCTCGGCCACGCTGAAGGTGAAGCCTGAAGACATCGACGGCGAAACCTCGCTCAGCGAATACGGCTTCGACTCGATCACGCTGACCGGTTTCGGCAATGGCTTGAACGAGCGCTACCAGGCCGAGCTGACACCGACGATCTTCTTCGAGTTCCCGACCCTGGACGGACTGGCAGGCTTCCTGGCCCGCGAGCGCCGCGAGACCATGCGGCGCCACTTCGCGCCCCAGGGCGGGCCTGTTGCGGCCCCACCGGCCCCCCGGGCGACCCAGGCGCTGTCCACGAGCCAAGACCAGCGCACCACTGTGGCAGCAGCGCCCAGCCGTGCCCCGGCGGTGGACGAGCCGATTGCCATCATCGGCATGAGCGGCCAGTTCCCGATGGCGGATGACATCGATGCCTTGTGGCGCGTGCTCGCCGAAGGCAAGGACTGCATCAGCGAAATTCCGCGTGAGCGTCTTGATTGGGGGACCTGGTCCGCCGACTCCGCAGAGGCGCACGCCCGCGTCAAGTGGGGCGGCTTCATGGCTGGCATCGACGAATTCGATCCGATGTTCTTCGGCATCTCGCCGAAGGAAGCCGAGCTGATGGATCCGCAGCAGCGCCTGATGATGATGCAGGTCTGGAAGGCGCTCGAAGACGCTGGCTACGCGGGCTCGGCCCTGTCGGGCAGCAACACCGCGCTCTACGTCGGCACGATGGCCAGCGGCTATGCCAGCCTGATCAGCCGTGCGCACACACCCGTCGAAGGCCATTCGTCAACCGGCGCGGTGGCTTCGGTCGGCCCGAACCGGATGAGCTATTTCCTCGACTGGCATGGGCCCAGCGAGCCGGTGGAAACGGCCTGCTCCAGCTCGCTGGTCGCCATGAGGCGCGCTGTCCTCGCGCTGCAGCGGGGCGACTGCGGCATGGCCATTGCCGGTGGCGTCAACACCCTCGTCAATCCGGAGCTGCACGCCAGCTTTGCGAAGGCCGGCATGCTGGCCGAGGACGGCCGCTGCAAGACCTTCTCCAGCGAGGCCAACGGCTACGTGCGCGGCGAAGGCGTGGCGATGCTGGTGCTCAAGCGCCTGTCGGACGCCGAGCGCGATGGCGACCACATCCACGGTCTGGTGCGCGGCATCGCCGAAAACCACGGCGGCCGTGCCAACTCCTTGACGGCGCCGAATCCGACCGCACAGGCGGCGGTGGTCGCCAAGGCCTACGAGCGCGCCGGCATTGACCCCCGCACGGTGACCTACATCGAGGCGCACGGTACCGGAACCAAGCTGGGCGACCCGGTCGAGATCAACGGGCTCAAGGCGGCCTTCAAGACCCTGTACGCGACCACGGGGGACAGTGCCGTCGCTGCGCCGCATTGCGGGATCGGCTCGGTCAAGACCAACATCGGCCACCTGGAACTGGCGGCCGGTGTCACCGGCGTCATCAAGGTCTTGCTGCAGATGAGGCACAGGGTGCTGGTGAAAAGCTTGCACAGCGAGGCGCTGAATCCGTACATCGACCTCAATGGAAGTCCGTTCTACGTCGTGCAGGAGGCGCGCGAGTGGACAGCACTGCGCGACGCGCAAGGCCAGGCCCTGCCGCGTCGTGCGGGCGTGAGCTCGTTCGGCTTTGGCGGCGTCAATGCGCACGTGGTACTGGAGGAGTACCTCCCGCTGGCGGTGGCCAGACCTGCTGCGACCGGTCCCGTCGCCGTCGTGCTGTCGGCGCGCGATGACGAGCGGCTGCGCGAGCAGGCAGAGCGGCTGTGGGCATTCGCCAACGCGCCGGAGAACGCCGCCGTCGACCTGCATGACCTGGCTTACACACTGCAGGTCGGCCGCGAAGCAATGAAGGCGCGGCTGGGCCTGGTGGCAGGCTCGCTTGCAGAGCTGCGCGAGAAGCTGGCCCGCCATCTGGCCGGCGACACCGGTGCCAACGAGGTCCACCGCGGGCAGGCCGGGCGCAACAAGGCGGCCACGGCCAGCGCCGACACGCGCAGTGGGATCGAGCGGAGCGAGCTGGACACGCTGCTTGCGTTGTGGGTGAAAGGCGAGGCGGTGGACTGGACAGGCATGTACAGCGACCGTCCGCCGCGTCGCATCAGCTTGCCGAGCTACGCGTTTGCAAAGGAACGACATTGGGTGCCGACGGGTCGCAGCGACGCGCAGGCCACTTCCGCCCCGTCTGCCTTGCTGCACCCGCTGGTGCATCGCAATTCCTCGAACCTGCTCGGGCCGCGCTTCAGCAGCCGCTTCAGCGGCAACGAGTTTTTCCTCGCCGACCATGTCGTGTTGGACCAGCGCATCCTGCCCGGCGCCGCGCAACTGGAAATGGCGCGCTTCGCGGTGAGCGAGGCGATGAGCGGAATGGGCGATGGTGCCGGTGCGCTGCATCTGAAGGACGTGGTCTGGGCACGGCCCGTCACGGTCGGGCCGGAGGGTGTGGCGTTGCATGTTTCGCTGTATCCGGAGGATGACGGCGATGTCCGTTATGCGCTGCACGCTGGCACCGCGGAGGCCGAGGTGTTCTACGGCCAAGGCCTGGTGACGGCGTCCGCGGACCAGGCTGCGCCGGTGACGCACGACATCACGGCCTTGCAGCAGCAATGCTCGCAGGCGTACCTGGGTGCCGCGCAGTGCTACGCGCTGTTCGACGATCTTGGCCTGCACTACGGCAGCGGCTTCCAGGGGCTGGGCGAGCTGTTCATCGGCGAGCAACTGGCGGTGGCCGCGATCACGCTGCCGCCATCGGTGCTGGCGGCACAGGACAGCTACGTCTTGCACCCCAGCCTGCTCGACGCGGCGATGCAGGCCTCGGTTGGCCTGCGGATCGGCGCCAACACTGGCGGCCTGAGCCTGATGCTGCCGTTTGCCTTGGGATCGCTGGCGGTGCTTGCGCCTTGCACGGCCGCGATGTGGGCCGTCGTTCGGCCTACCGCCGACCATGCGAGCAGCGACGCGGTGCAGGAGGTCGACATCGACCTCTGCGACGCCAACGGCATGGCCTGCGTGCAATTCAGGCGGCTCGGCCTGAAGGCCATGACCACGTCGACACCTCCGACCGATAGCGCGCCGAAGGCAGAGCGCTCAGTCCCCGCCCCTGTGCCCGTGCCGGTAGCAGCCGATGCACTGGACAGCTTCGACGAAAGAGCAGTTCGCTACCTGGTCCGCTTCCTCGCCAATGCGCTGAAGCTGCCGACACAGAAGATCGACGCACAGGCACAGATGGAGAGCTACGGCATCGACTCCATCCTGATCCTGGACCTGACGCGCAGCCTGGAAAAACAGTTCGGGCCGCTGCCCAAGACGCTGTTCTTCGAATACCAGACCATTGCCGCATTGAGTGGCTATTTTGTTCAGCACCATCCTGCTGCAATGGCCGCGCTGGTGGGGCAAGCGCGCAGCGTCCCGAGCACTGTGGCGCTGCCTGTGGCAGCAACAGCGGAGAAGCCGGTTTCAGCGCTGTTGCGCCACCGCTCTCGCTACGAAGTGCGCGGCCCGATCCACGGGAATGCCAGCGCTTCTGCCGCCGGCGAGATTGCCATCATCGGCCTGTCAGGCCGCTACCCCGAGGCAGGGGACGTGGGAGCGTTCTGGGCGAACCTGAGCGCCGGCAAAGACAGCATCAGCGAGATCCCTGCGGAGCGCTGGGACTGGCGAGCCTACTTCGACGAAGACCGGACCCGGGCTGGCAAGACCTACAGCAAATGGGGCGGCTTCATCGAAGGCGTGGATGAGTTCGACCCGCTGTTCTTCAACATCTCGCCGAGAGAAGCCGAACTGATGGACCCGCAGGAGCGGCTGTTCCTGCAATGCGTGCACGCCACGCTGGAAGACGCCGGCTACACCCGGGGCAGCGTCGCTGCGGAGCAGAACGTTGGCGTGTTCGTCGGCGTCATGTACGAGGAATACCAACTCTACGGCGCGCAGGAACAGGCCAGAGGCCACAACCTGGCCGTCTTCAACAGCCCCGCATCCATCGCCAACCGCATCTCCTACTGGTGCAACTTCAGCGGACCCAGCCTGGCCCTGGACACCATGTGCTCGTCCTCGCTCACCGCCATCCACCTGGCCTGCCAAAGCCTGCGGCAAGGCAACTGCGCAGTGGCGGTGGCCGGAGGCGTCAACGTCTCGGTGCATCCCAACAAGTATCTGATGCTCGCCCAGGGCAAATTCATCTCCGGCAAAGGCCGCTGCGAAAGCTTCGGCGAAGGCGGAGAAGGCTACGTCCCCGGAGAAGGCGTGGGCGCCATCCTGCTCAAGCCCCTGGCCCAAGCGCAAGCCGACGGCGACCACATCTACGGCGTCATCAAGGCCAGCGCCATCAACCATGGCGGCAAGACCAACGGCTACACCGTCCCGAACCCCAACGCGCAAGCCAAAGTCATAGAGCGCGCGCTCAAGGAAGGCGGCATCGACGCGCGGGACATCAGCTACATCGAAGCCCACGGCACGGGGACCAGCCTGGGCGACCCGATCGAAATCGCAGGTCTGGCCAAAGCCTTCGGCCAATGGACGCAAGACAAACAGTACTGCGCCATCGGCTCGGCCAAATCCAACATCGGCCACTGCGAAAGCGCCGCCGGCATTGCCGGCGTCACCAAAGTCCTGCTGCAACTCAAGCACCGCCAGATCGCACCCAGCCTGCACTCGGCTGTCCTGAACCCCAACATCGACTTCGAGGCCACGCCCTTCGTCGTGCAGCAAGCACTCACCGACTGGCCCAGGCCTGTCCGGGAAATCGGCGGAACAAGGACAGAAGGCAAACGCATCGCCGGCATCTCGTCGTTCGGCGCGGGCGGGGCCAATGCGCACGTGGTCGTCGAGGAATACAGCGCAGCGCAAACCCAACGCACAGACCAGGGCCCGGCACTCATCGTACTGTCGGCCAGAAGCGAAGACCGGCTCCAGGAACAAGTCCGGCAACTGCGCGAGGCCATCGAAGCCGACGCGGCCATCCATCTTGCCGATCTCGCCTACACGCTGCAGGTCGGGCGAGAGGCGATGGAAGAGCGGCTGGGGCTGGTTGTCAGTTCGGTGGAGGAACTGAAGCACAAGCTGAGCGAGCACCTCGAAGGCCGCGACGTCGACGAGCTCTACCGGGGCCAGGTCAAGCGGAACAAGGAAACCTTGGCGGCGCTGACCGGCGACGAGGACACGGCTGCCATGGCGGATGCCTGGATCGCCAAGGGCAAGTTCGGCAAGTTGCTGGACCTGTGGGTCAAGGGCATGACCGTGGACTGGCAGCGGCTGTACGGCAACCAGAAGCCGCAGCGCATCAGCCTGCCCACCTATCCGTTTGCGCGTGAACGCTACTGGCTGGACGTGTCTGCGCCGCAGGCGGTGCAGACTGCAACGGGCGGTCAACTGCACCCGCTGCTGCATCGCAACACTTCCAGCTTTGAGGTGCAGCGCTTCAGTTCGCACTTCAGTGGCGAGGAGTTCTTCTTCGCCGACCATGGGGTGAAAGGCACGCGCATCCTGCCGGGTGTGGCGCAGCTGGAGATGGCGCGGCACGCGGTGAGCCTGGCCATGGACGAAGACTGCTCGCTGCAGCTCCGGGACATCGCCTGGCTGCGACCGGTGGTGGCCGGCGAGGACGGTGTGGAACTGTACATCGCGCTGCTGCCACAGGCGGCTGGCGACATCCGCTTCGAGATCTACAGCGATGGCGAAGGCGACGAATCCCGGGTGCATTGCCAGGGCGCGGTCGTGACGGTCGCCGAGGCGCCTGGCGCCACTGTGGCAACGCATGACCTGGTGGCGTTGCGCGCGCAATGCAGCGCGGCGCATCTCGATGCTGCGCAGTGCTACGCGGCATTTGACCGGATGGGCTTGGCATACGGCCCGAGCTTCCAGGGCCTGAATGAACTTCTGGTCGGAGACGGCCAGGTCCTGGCCCGGGTCGTGTTGCCGGCTTCCGCGCCGACGGAAGGTTACGGGCTGCATCCCAGCCTGCTGGACGCGGCACTGCAAGCCACCCTCGGTCTGCTGCGCTCGGCCGGGCACGCGGACGATGGCCGCTTGTGGTTGCCCGCCACGCTCGGTGCGCTGGAACTGCTCGCCCCGTGCACCGCCAACATGTGGGCCGTCTTGCGACCGAGTGCCGGGACGGCAGCCGTTGGCGCGCTGCCATCCGCGATCGACGTTGACCTTTGCGACGAACACGGCGTCGTCTGTGTCCGGTTCAGTGGGCTCGGGCTGCGCATTGCCGCGCCCATTGCCGAAGCTGGAACGGCTTTGCAGACCTTGCTGGCCAAGCCGGTCTGGGAAGCCAGGCCGGTTGCCGTCGACGCCGCGGCGGGCCGCAGCTTCGCACGGCACGTGGTGATGCTCTGCGGCCTCGATGCGGCCGCCACTCGCCAGGTCCAGGCCGAGCTGCCGGATGTGACTTGCGTGGCCATTGCCGTGGACGAGGACCTGGCCGCGAGCTATGCCTCCGCAGCCGAGGTGCTGCTGGCACAGCTCCAGTCCCTGAGCCGCCAGCCTGGCCAGCACCGGGTCCAGTTGCTTGTGCCCCAGCTGGGCACGGCCCGGCTGATGGCGGGCCTGGGCGGCATGCTGCGCACGGCGCAGCGGGAGAACCCGGCTCTGCTCGGCCAGGTGATCCAGGTCGAACCTGGGCAGAACCTGTCGCAGGCATTGCGCGACAACCGCGACAGCCTGGCAGCGGACGTGTGCTACATCGGCGGCGAGCGCCAGGTCGGCGGCTGGACCGAGTGGGTCGGCGTGGCTGACGCGGCTTCGCCATGGCAGGACCAGGGCGTCTACCTGATCACCGGTGGCGCAGGCGGCCTGGGCCTGATCTTCGCGCAGGAGATCGCGCGCCGGGCCAAGGGCGCGAGGCTGGTGCTGACCGGGCGCTCGCCGCTGAACGCCAGGACGCAGGCCAGCCTCGACCGCCTGGTGGCAATGGGCGGGGCTGCGCAATATCGCCAGCTCGACGTGGGCGACCGCGAGGCCGTGACGAGCCTGGTGGCCGAACTCGTCGAAGCCTTCGGTGGCCTGAACGGCGTGCTGCACAGCGCAGGTGTGCTGCGCGACAGCTTCATCATCAGGAAGACCCGCGAGGAACTGCAGGACGTGCTGCACGCCAAGGTGGCCGGCACGCTGAACCTCGACGCGGCCACCCGCGATCTGGCGCTGGACTGCTTCATCTGCTTCTCGTCCATCGCCAGTGCGCTGGGCAACGTCGGGCAGGCCGACTACGCGGCGGCCAACGGTTTCATGGAGGCCTTCGCCCATTTCCGGGATGGCCTGGTGGCACAAGGCCTGCGGCAGGGGCGCAGCCTGGCCATCAACTGGCCGCTGTGGGAAGAAGGCGGCATGCAGGTGGACGCTGCTACGCGGCGCCACCTGCTGCAGGAAATCGGCATGACGCCGCTGCGCAGCGCCAGTGGTTGCACAGCCTTGGTCCAGGCCTTGGGCAGTGGCCTGCCGCAGGTGCTGGTGGTCGAGGGCCATGTCGAACGCCTGAAGGCCGCCCTGTTGACCGCTGCGCCGGCAGAACCCGCCGTCCCGCAAGCCGAGACAGCGCCAGTTCAGCTGGGCGAGGACTTGCGTGACAAGACGGTGCGGCACCTGGTGCGTCTGCTGTCGGCCACTTTGAAGCTGCCGCCACACAAGATCGATGCGCAGGTGGCCCTGGAAGCCTACGGCATCGACTCCGTCCTGGTGATGGACTTGACGCAGAAGCTGGAGAAGTCCTTCGGCCCGCTGCCGAAAACGCTGTTCTTCGAATACCAGACGATTGCCGCACTGTCCGGCTATTTCCTGCAGAGCCACCACACGCAGCTGGTCGAGTTGCTTGGTGAAAAACCTGCGCTCTCTTCACCTGCCGTCGCCCCGGGTCTGCAGCGCGAGATCGTGCCGACACTGCGCAGCCGTTCTCGCTTCGGTTCGCGCTTCGATGTGCGCAATGCGGGTCCAGCGGTTGGCGAAATCGCGATCATCGGCCTGTCAGGCCGCTACCCCGAGGCAGGGGACGTGGGAGCGTTCTGGGCGAACCTGAGCGCCGGCAAAGACAGCATCAGCGAGATCCCTGCGGAGCGCTGGGACTGGCGAGCCTACTTCGACGAAGACCGGACCCGGGCTGGCAAGACCTACAGCAAATGGGGCGGCTTCATCGAAGGCGTGGATGAGTTCGACCCGCTGTTCTTCAACATCTCGCC
>NZ_JAJNKD010000032.1:0-15415 GCF_021043325.1 Ideonella azotifigens | reverse complement strand
ATGGACAACGACAACCAGTACCTGTACTACCGCAACACCTTCTACTGGGACAAGCACGCCTACCAGCTGGCCGCCGGCGACTACACCCAGGCCAAGGTGCAGCACTGGTACCACGACATGGTGAACTTCAGCTATTCGTCCAGCGCGGCTGCGTCGAGCCTGGATCCGCTGGAAGGCCGGCTGTGGCTGCGTACGCCCAATGACAGCGGCCTCACATCTGGCACCTACAACCAACCTTGGCAGATCGGCCGAGTGCTGGACGACGGCAGCACGCAGCTCACCACCGTGCTGTACAACCAGACGGGCAACATCGCCTCGGTCACCGACCCTGAAGGCCGCTACACGCAGTACAGCTACGGCAATGGCAACGGCATCGACGTGACCCGGGTGCGGATACGCGACAAGAACGGCAACTACTACGTCACCGCTCAGTACACCTACAACAGCCAGCACCTGCCGCTGACTTACACCGACGCAGCGGGACAGGTGACGCAGTACACCTACAACCCGGCCGGGCAACTTCTCACCAAGACCGATGCGCTCGGGCAGGTGTGGAGCATGCAGTACGACGCGCTGGGCCAACTGCAGACCATCACCAATCCAAACGCCAAGACGGCCCTGTCCTATGCCTATGACGGCCAGGGTCACGTGGCAACTGCGACCGATTCCGAAGGCCGGACGGTGAGCTACGCCTACGACGCATTCGACAGGCCCACCACCACCACCTATCCGGATGGCAGCACCGAGCTGCGCACCTACGACAAGCTGGACCTCAGCAGCTACACCGACCGAAGCGGGCGACTCACCAGCTACGTGATTGACGCCAATCGCCGGCTGACCGGCGTGGTCGACGCGCTGCTGCGCACCGTGAGTTACGGCTACTACCGCAACGGCCAACTTCTCTCGATCACCGACCCCAAGGGCAACGTGACAAGTTGGCAACGAGACCTGCAAGGTCGGCCCATTGGCAAGACCTACGCCGATGGCAGTGTCGAAACCCTGGCCTGGGAAACCTACGGCGGGCGACTCAAGTCTCGCACCGACGCAGAAGGCCGCACGCAAACCTTCAGCTACCGCAAAGACAATCAGCTCGCCAGCATCGCGTACAGCGGTGGCTCTGTCAGCACACCGACCGTCAGCTTCAGCTACGACCCGGTGTTCTCGCGGATCAAGTCCATGACCGACGGCACGGGCACCACGCAATACCAGTACGGCGCGGTCGGCACGCTGGGCGCCTTGCAACTGAGCAAGGAGGACGGCCCGTACACCAACGACGATATCGTCTACGGCTACGACAAGCTGGGCCGCATGATCAATCGCACGGTGGCCGGGACGGTGGAGAGCGTGGCCTACGACGCACTGGACCGCGCACTGTCCGGACAGAGCGCGCTGGGCAGCAGCGCTTACACCTACCTGGGCGAAACCGAGCAGCTGCTGACCCTCGCCATCGGCACCAAAGCCAAGACCACGTTCACCTATGACACCAATGTCAACGACCGGCGCCTGAAAGGCCTCGCCCACCTGGGCACACGCGGCTACCAATACACCAGCGACGCGCTGGGCCGCCACGTCGGCATTGCCGACACCACGATCGCCGGGGTCGCGCGCAACTGGACACCCGGTTACGACGCGGAGGACCGAGTGACCGCGCTAACGGCCTCGCCGGGCGACGCCTCCACCTACACCTACGACCCGGCCGACAACCTCACCAGCCTCACGTTGCCAGGCGGTGGCACCTCGGCCGCCACCTTTGGCGTCAACAACCAGCTGCTGAAGCTGGCTGGTGCCAACGTGACCCATGACGGCGGCGGCAACATCACCGACGATGGCAAGCGCACCTACACCTGGGACGGTGCCGGCCGGCTGGCCACCATCCTTTACAAGAACAATGCCGCGCTGAAGACGCAGTTCCGCTACGACGGCCTGGGCCGGCGCGTGGCCATCGTCGAGACCAACGGCAGCACGACGACCGAGACGCGCTACCTGTGGTGCGGCGCGGAGTTGTGCCAGGCACGAGATGCATCGGATGCCGTGACGCGGCTCTACTACGCCGACGGTGAATACCGGCCATCCAACTCGGCCAAAACCTACTACGACCGCGACCAGCTCGGCTCGGTGCGCAACACCACCAACATTGCCAACGGCAACGTGCTGGGCTCGCTGGACTACGACGCCTACGGCAATCTGGCGGCCAGCGGTGGCACGGCCACCAGCACCGACTTCCGCTACGCCGGAATGTTCTATCACCCCACCAGCGGCCTGTACCTCACGCAGTACCGCGCCTACAACCCGGCGGCCGGGCGATGGCTGTCGCGAGATCCCATCGGGGAAACGGGCGGGCTGAATCTTTACGCCTACGCAGGCAACAATCCAGTCAATCAAAGCGACCCGACCGGGCAGTGCCCTTGGTGCGTTGGCGCCGCCATCGGTTTCGGCGTGGACCTGGTGTCGCAGTTGATCGAAAACGGCGGCAACCTCCACTGTGTCAGCCTGGGCCGCCTGGCGGCCTCCACCGCCTTGGGTGCCCTCGGCGGCGGTCTTGGCGGCAAGGGCCTGACGAGTGCCTTGCGCGGCCTTTCCAACGGCACGAAAGGACAGATTGGCGAAGCCCTTTCCGTCGTGAGCAACACGCTGAAGGGAAGCGTCCAGACGGCCGCCCGCAACTCGCAGTCCATTCCAGGTCAGACAACATTCGTCGACAGCACCTGGCGTTCCATCCGGGGCGTTTCCTACTACGTCGAGTCCAAGTTCGGAACGGCAGGACTCACTGCCGCGCAGCGGCGCGCAGCGGCGGCGATGGGCGACGCCTATCACGTGGAGAGATGGACCTATCCATTCTTCGAAAGAGCCGGGGCCGCGGCAGGCGGTGCTGCCGGTGGTGCGGCGGGCGGTGCCGCAGGCCGAGCGGCGGGCGACGACTGCGGGTGCAACAAATGATCCCCGCGTGCCCTCACCGGGTGCCCTTTAGACTCTCGAGGGTCCAAACTGGCCCACTCAAAGGCTGACAGCGCATGGGATTCAACATTTCATGGATTGCCATCATGGGCGCCACGGCCCGGCAAATGACCGAGGACCTGGGGTTCACGCCAACGGGTAAGTTCGCAACGCTGGCCAGCCAACCATTGCAAGGTGCCGAACTGCCAGGCAAGGGGTATTTGGTGGTCGCAAGGGGCGACGAACACGCCATCCTCTCGCCGGGTTTTCTCGCGGCCCATTCGGAGAAACATGACATCGTGGCCTGCGCCGTGGAAGAACACGTCATGCACTGCCAAGCCGCCTGCTGGCGCGCCGGCAAGATGGCATGGAGCGCCGAGCATGACGGACAAGAATCCCGGCGGCACCTGGTGACCCAAGGAAGCCTGCCGGCATCGTTTGACGAAATCCTCCAGGCCGCGAAGCGTTTGCAGGATGTGGAGGACTCGGCTGCGCAGGAGGTCGACTTCTTCTTCGAGGTGCCACTCCAGCTGGCCCAAAGCATTGCCGGTTTCAAGCACGACGAAGAAACACCGGGCCTTGCAGGCAACGGATTTGAAACACTCGCCTCGACTCGCGGTCAAGGACCCGGCCGCCAAAGCAGATGGTGGGAGTTCTGGCGGTAGGTTGTCCCGAATCAAAAGGTGGTCACCCTTCGGCCGACCTCTTCGTTCTGCCGCTGAGGCGCGGCGACATGGGCACAAAACGCAATGCTTCAGCACGGCTTCCTCGACGGCATGGAAACCATCGCCACGCTCAGCACCACCGCGGTCCAGTCCAGTGACGTGCAGGCCAACGTTCAGGCGCTGGCAGCCTACGCTGCGGCGCACCCAGAGCTAAGCTGCGTGATCTTCGGCACGGGGGCGCAAACGGCGCAGTGCTACCGCGATCTGGCCGCGCTGCCGGGGGTGACGCTGCTGTTCAGCGAATCGGTGACGCGTGGCGCGCTGCGGCTGCTGTCCTGGCTGGTGCCCAGCCATTGCGGGCTGCTGCAACTCGACGAAGTGCGGCTGGCCTGGCCATTGTTCGACAAGCTGATGGACGCTTCGATGGCCGGGCTTTACCTCTTCGAGCGTGCGCTGCTGCCCGAAGTGATTGCCCAGGCCCGCGCCGCCAGCAGCACGCTGCACTATGGCCTGGGCCTGCAGCAGCAGCCGGCCCATGTGGCCTACCTGGTGGACGGCGACAACGAGGAAGTGGCTTCCGGCATCGTGCAGATCGTCTCGGTGGGCACGGCCATCACCGGGCTGCAGCTGCTGCACGGCACGCCGGCCTGAGCCTGGGCGGGGCCGGGTGGGGCCGGTTGGGGCAACAAGGCCCATGCATAATCAGATTCATCAAGTGACGCGCGCAAATCGCCCCGCCGTGAAAACCCTGCAGACCCCGGGTCTCCGCCCGCTCGCGCGCGGCGGCGCCGCCGAACAAATCCTGGACGATCTGCGCGAACGCATCCTCAGCCGTGAATTTTCGCGTGGCGACAAGCTGCCCACCGAGCGTGAAATGGCGGCCTCCTACCAGGTGAGCGGCGCCACGGTGCGTGAAGCCATCCGGGCGCTGGCGACCATCCACATGGTGGAAGTGCGGCACGGCAGCGGGGCCTACGTGACGGCCGACGCCGGACAACTCATTGCCCAGTCCCTGGACTCGATGATCAAGCTGGAGAAGATCGGCACGCAGGATGTGCTGGGCGTGCTGTCGGCGCTGAATGCACATGCCGCAGAACTGGCCGCCGTGCGTGGCACCGAGGCACAGATCACGAACATGCAGGATGCCCTGACCCAGATCGAGCAAGGCAGCACCTGCGAGGATTTTGAAGTCGGCCTGAAGCGTTTCCTGGACGGCCTGGCCGATGCTTCCCACAACGCCTTGCTGATCGCGACCTGCAAGTTCCTCTCCGGCCTGCAGATCGACATGACCCGCCAGCTGGCCGGCGGCTCGGTCAAGCGCTGGCGCCAGGCCACCGGCCTGTTGGCCGCCGACAGGCGCAAGCTCGTGACGGCCATCGCCCGCCATGACGCCAACAAGGCCCGCACGCTGACCCTCGAATGCCACCGCCGCGCGGAAGAGGCCGTCAACGAGCTGAGCTGAGAAGCGCCCGGCGCTCAGTGCGCCAGCTTCATCAGGTCCACGACCTTGTGCACGCCGGGCGTGGCCCATGCGGTGCCCAAGGCCGTTTCGCGTTCGGCCCAGTTCCGGATCGTTCCGGTCAGCGTGATCTCGGCGTTCTGCACGGCGACGGCAATCTTCCCGGCATCCAGGATGGCCACACGGTTGAGCGCGGCTTCGATGTCCGACTTGATGACCGTGACCACCACCGAAGGCTGGATGCCGATCTCGTCGCTGAGGCCCAGCACGCCCATCAAGCGGCGAACGCTTTGTGTGGCCTGCTGCTTCTGGTAGTGCCAGTCCACCAGGCCGGAAAGCGTGACATGGCCGCCTTCGACCCTCACCTGCAGGGCACCGGCGGGCAGCTCGGCGGTCCATGCCAGCACGTGCTGCACAGCGCCGGCGATGTCAGCATCGGTGCGCTTGCTGAAGCCAGGGAGCTGCACCTTCAAGCGGGTGGCCAGGGCATTGACGCCAGACACTCGCTGGGCCGTGCGTTCCGCGGTCCATTTCTCGGCGTATGAATCGACCCGCCCGGCCAGCGTGACGATGCCGTCCTTCACTTCGACCCCGATGCGCGCAGCGTGCACCGAGGGTTCCCATCCGAGTTCAGCGCTGACGTCCTGCTGCAGTTGGCGGTCGGTCTTCATGGTGGTGGTTCCTGGCTGCGAAGTGGAGACCTGAGGGTTCAGTAGACCAGGCTCATCTTGTCGATGACCTTGCGAACGCCGGGGCTGCCCCAGGCGGAGCGGGTCGCCGAATCACGCTCGGCCCAGCTGTGCACCGCCCCTGTGAGGGTCACGCTGGTACCGTGGACTTCGACGCCAATGGCCTTCGCATCGGCGGCGGCGCTGCGGCGAAGGGTGGCCTCGATCTCCGCCTTGACGACCGTGGCCGAGGGCGAGGGCTTGATGCCGATCTGGTTGCTCACCCCCGTGAGGCCGGGCAGGCTGCGCAGACTTTCCGCGGCATCCTCGCGCTGGAATTGCCACTCCACCTCGCCAGACAGCGTCAGCCAACCCTGCTCGACCAGCACCTTCACGGCGTCCTCGGGCAGGGAACCGGTCCAGCTCAGGATGTTCCGGGCCGACTGCGCGATGTCGACATCGGTGCGCTTGTCGAGCGCGCCCAGCTTGACCTCCAGCTCGACGGCCAGCCCCCGGATGCCGTTGACACGCTGCGCGGCGCGCTCCGCATTCCACTTCTCCACATGGCTGCTGACCTCGCCGGCCAGGGTGACCACGCCGTCCTCCACCTCGACGCCGATCTGCGTCGCATGCACCGCGGGCTCCCACCTGAGCTCGGCCATCACGTCCTGCTGCAGCTGCGAATCGGTCTTCATGACGAGCCTTCCGGTGGGTTGAAAGACACGTAGCCTCTGCCCTCTTGGCGCCCAGGTCTGTGCGACAACCCACGCGGCGGCACACCGGACTGCCGGATCCGGCGCAAGCACCCGCCGCCGTCAAAGCCCGGTGCTGGCTCGCCACACGCCTTCGGAGCAGTCGGCGCAGTACGGTGAGTCTGGATTCACCGCCGGATTGAACCGGTTGTAGAACACCACGGGACCGCCGCCGGTGATGAACACCTCTGGATCCATGCGGATGCGCAGGGCGCTGTCATCGGAGACCTTCCACAGCCGCGGCGAAGCGGTGGGGGCGATTGCGGCGACGTAGATGGCCGACGGGTAGTCGTTTGGCACGCTCTTGATCGCCAACACCACATAGGAGTTGCCGTTGTAGGTGAACGGCTCCGGCGAAGCCACGGTGCCGCCCTCCGGCAGCATCACGCTGCCAATCGGTGACCACGGGCTGTCGCCCAGGCCGTCTCCGTCCGCCTGCTGGAAGAACCGCAGCTCGTTGCCGTTGACCGTGCTCATCAGCGTCAGCTTGTTGCCGTACTCCGGCGCCCGCCAGACCCAGGGCACGGTGCGCTCGTCCTTGGCGCCATCGTCGTTGGTGATCTGCACCAGCCTGCCGCTGTCCAGGTGCTCGAGGAAGACCTGGTTGATGCCGTTCACAGCCTGCGCATAGACCAGCCCGGCATAACCCTTGGTGAAGCGCACCGAAACCGGCTTGGGCGTGCGCGCCATGCCCTGGACCTTGGCCTCGGAGGCTGCCTGGTAGACGTAGCGCCAGTAGTGGTTGTTCTTGGCGTCCACGTAGCTGATGCGCGGATTCGGGTCGCCATCGTCGTCGCTCGCATACGGTGCGTTGCGGCCGGCGTCCGGTCCAAGCAGGGTCGGTGTGCCCCAGGTGCTGCCATCGGCGCTGCCTTCCACCATGGCCAGGCGGGCGGTCGAAGCCTTCGAGACGCCTCCTGCGAACTTGGTGTAGACCACATGGTCGCCGGTGGCGGTGGAGATCCACTCCGGCCCATTGGTGGTGATGTTCATCTCCTGGGGCGTGATGGCATCCGAATCCAGCATGCGGTAGGTCGGCTTCAGGAAGTTTCCGGTCACCGGGTCAATCGTGCCCACCCACAAGTGCCCCTTGTAGTCGCACCAGGTGAACATGTTGCGTGAGGCACTGAATTCGAGATCGATCAGATCGGTGCGCGCAGAGGCTTGGGCCTCGTTCGGCGCGAAGCCCGGCTTGAGCTGCGCCCATCCTGCAGCCGGTGCCAGCAGTCCTCCCAGCATCAAGGAAATCAGCAGGGCCCGGTGCCCGGCGAACGGGCTGGCGGGGTGGCGGCGCTCGGCTTTCGACATGGCAATCCCTCTGCATGAATGGTTCTGGGCCGCTGGGTGCGGCCGAACATTCAAGCAGGAAACTTGCCAGTGGTTTCATATGCGAAAGCCGTTGGAAAGGCATGCCAAGCACCCGCTGCCAGCGCCCCAACGCGGCAAAGGCGGCTCCAGGAAAGAGCCTTGTATTGATCACTACACATATGTAGCATCAACTACATGAATCCTTCTCCCGCCGGGGCCTGGCTGCTGCTGGTCCTCTCGCTGCCCACGCAAAGCGCCACCGCCCGGATGCGGATCTGGCGCGCGCTCAAGGCCCAGGGCTGCGCCGCCTTGCGTGACGGCGTCTACCTGCTGCCGCGCCGAGCCGGGCACGAGGCCGCGCTGCGGGAGCTCGCCGAGGCCTGTCTTCGCGAAGGCGGCAGCGCCTGGACCATGGAAGCCAGCCCCACCGGGGCCGACGAAGCGCTGGCCTTTCCGGCCTTGTTCGACCGCTCCGAGGACTACGCAGCGCTCATCGCGGCCTGGAAGAAGGCAGCAGCCACGCTGCCTGGCCTCGCGCCCTCAGAACTGGCGCGGCTGCAAAGAAAGCTGCACCGCGACTTCCACGCGCTGCGCGCCATCGACTTCTTCCCTGGCGACGCCAGCCTGGAAGCAGACGCCGCTTGGACGGATTTCAGCCGCCGCGTGGAGCGGCTGTTGTCACCGAACGAGCCGCAGGAAGTCGAAGGCCAGGTGCCTCGCTTGCGCGCCGACGCCTACCAGGGGCGCCTCTGGGCGACTCGGCGGCGCTTGTGGGTCGACCGCGTTGCCAGCGCGTGGCTGATCCGCCGCTTCATCGACCCTCAGGCGCGTTTCCTGTGGCTGCAGCAACCGGCGGACTGCCCTGCCGACGCGCTGGGCTTCGACTTCGATGGTGCGAGCTTCTCGCACGTCGACCACTTCGTGACCTTCGAGACGCTGATGCTCAGCTTCGGCCTCGAAGGCGACGCGGCGCTCGGCCGCCTGGCCGCGATGGTCCACCAGCTCGACGTGGGCGGCGAGCCGGTGCCCGAGGCGCTGGGCTTCGAGGCCGTGCTGTCGGGCGCTCGCGAGCGCCTCGGCGACGACGACGACGCGCTGCTGGCCGAGATGGCCACTGTGCTCGATTCCCTCCACGCCTACTTTCAGCGCGACCCCACCAAGAACAGGACCTGAGGAGAAGGAGAACCCCATGAGCGACCCGACAAGCCCACCGATCGACCTGCCCGCGCAGCCCTCCTACACGCTCTGGCAGCTTGTGGCCTACATGCTGGGCCTGGGCACCTGGGGCTTCGGCGGCCCGGTGGCCCTGGTCGGCTACATGTACCGCGACCTGGTGGAGAAACGCCGCTGGTTCACCGAGGCCGACTACAAGGAAGGCATGGCCATCGCCCAGCTGATGCCCGGACCGCTGGCGGCCCAGCTGGCGATCTACCTGGGCTACGCCCACTACCGCCTGACCGGTGCAACCCTGGTCGGGCTGGCCTTTGTGCTGCCGTCCTTCGTGATGGTGGTGGCTCTGGGCACCGCCTATGTCTCGTTCGGCGGCATCGGCTGGATGCAGGCTGTTTTCTACGGTGTCGGCGCGGCGGTGATCGGCATCATCGCGATGAGCGCCTACAAGCTCACGACCAAGAACATCGGCAAGGACAAGCTGCTGTGGGCCATCTTCGCGGTCAGCCTGGCGGTCACGGTCATCACCCAGTCCGAAGTGATCTGGCTGTTCCTCGGCGCGGGCGTGCTGGTCTGGTTCTGGCGTGTGCCGCCGGCCTGGCTCAAGCGCGGCAGCGTCAACGGTGTTGCCGCGCCGCTGGTGGCGATGTTCGCGCTGGACACGGTGGACACCGCCAAGCTGGCCAAGATCGGCGCCTACTTCGCCTATGCCGGCAGCTTCGTGTTCGGCAGCGGCCTGGCCATCGTGCCCTTCCTGTACAGCGGCGTGGTCAAGGAATACGGCTGGCTGACCGACCGGCAATTCGTCGACGCGGTGGCCGTGGCCATGATCACCCCCGGCCCCGTCGTGATCACCACTGGCTTCATCGGCTACCTGGTGGCCGGCTTCTGGGGCGCGGTGGTGGCCGCCGTGGCCACCTTCCTGCCCTGCTACCTGCTGACGGTGCTGCCGGCGCCGTACTTCAAGAAGTACGGCAAGCGGCCCGCCATCGTGGCCTTTGTCGATGGCGTCACGGCCGCGGCCATCGGGGCCATTGCCGGCGCCGTGATCGTCATCGGCCAGCGCTCCATCACCGACTGGGTGACCGCCGTGCTGGCGCTGGTCACGGCCCTGGTGCTGTGGCGCTTCAAGAAGGTCACCGAGCCGGTCATCGTCGTCTCGGCTGCGCTGATCGGCCTGGTGGTGCATCCGCTGATGGTTCATTCAGGCGCCTGAATGCCACAACCCGAGCGACAGCATCCATTCGCGTCACCATCCCGGGGGCTGCCGTGAACATCCAGACTCGTCCCCTGCTGCGCAAAGACTTGCCAACGCAGGACAAAGGAGCCGGCTCATGAAATGGGTCACCCGCGAACGCCCGAAGATCGACCGCATCGCCTGCCCGTGGCTGATCGCCCGCTTCATCGACAAGGCGCCCGAATTCCTCTACGTGCCGGCAAGTCAGGTGCTGGAAGTCGCCCGGCAAACCGGCGCGGTGCCTTATGACATTCCCGGCGTGGAGATGACCCACGTGGGCGAGCTCTGCAGCTTCGATGCCTTCCTTGCGAAGTACCAGTTGCAGCAACCCGCGCTCGCCCAGCTGGCCACCATCGTGCGGGGCGCCGACACCTCGCGCCTGGACCTGGCGCCGCAATCGGCCGGCCTATACGCCATCTCGCTGGGCCTGTCCAAGACCTTTGCCGATGACCACGAGATGCTGCGGCACGGCCTGGTGATGTACGACGCACTCTATGCCTGGTGCGTGTCGTGCCAGGCCGAAACCCACCACTGGCCGCCGCAGGAAGGGCCTGCCTCGGCGTCCTGATCGCAGCAAGCCGCCAAGCGCCGTCTGCAAATGCGGCGTGGCCGGTTTCGCAAGCATGCAACCAGGCTTGGCCAAAGTTGCCGCCTGCAGGCGAGACTTCACCAGCGCCTTGCGCGACGTGAGCACGGTTTGAATCGCTTCGCAGCCCCGACCAGGCGACGGTGCTATCGTTTGCGCCATGAAAACCAAGCTCTGTCAAACTGCTCGCGTCGTGCTGATGGCAGGTGCGGCAATCGCCGTCGCCGCGCCGGTTCATGCGGGCATCGGGTCGCTTTCCAGTGCCGCGCAGCAGGCCGCGTCCAGCGCGCCCGCTCGCCAGCGCACCTGGACGCTTGGCGACTATTCCGAGGTGCGGCTCGTGTCCATCGAGGCTGGCGCAGCACCCAACCAGCACCCGACCCGGGTGCCCGCCGATCTGCTGCTGGCGCAGCTGAGGGCGATCCGTTCGCAGACCGCCAACGCCGACGCGCCCCTGTTCAGCAACGGCGAGCTCAAGGACCTTGCCGAATCGCTTTCGAAGGCGCTCGCGATTGCGGCCCCCTCCGACGATGTCGTCTTCGTCTCGTCGGCTCGGCGGGACGATGGCAGCTTCTTCGTCCCCAGCGCGGTGACCGCCCGCTTGTTCGTCCAGGGCGGCGCCTTGCAATTGATCGTGCACGACGCACGGTTCGATTTCTTCGACCGTGCCCGCGGCACGCACACCCGGCCTGACTTCGAATTCGGCGCCCGCGCGAAGGCCGGAAACGCCGTGCTGCAAAGCGCTTCCGCGGCAAGCAAGCGCTCCGACTGGCTGGAAGTGCCGCTGGTGATGCCAAGCGCTGCGGCACCCGCCGCAGCGGTGCCGATGCCCTCGCCTGCCGCGGCCGCGACGCTCCCTGCGCCGCGCGCACGCGAGGCCGTCTCGGCCGACGAGATCGAGCAGCGCCTGCTGACCCTGAAGCGGCTGCGCGAGCGCGGCCTGATCAGCGAAGAGGAATACCAGCAAAAGCGCAAGGAAATCCTGGCGCTGCTGTAGCCCGTGCGACAAGCGGCGCCTGATCGCGGGCGCGCCTGGCCCGCGAGGGCGGCCGAGAACCGGCCCGGCAAGACCTTGGGTTCAAAGCTCGGACTTCAGGCTCTCGAAGGTTTCACGCAGCAGCTTGGCCATCGGCTTTCTGGGACTGGGCTGCTCGTGCCAGGTCTGTGCCGTCAGCCGCATCGCCCCCATCGACACCATGGCCACCATGCGCAGCGCGGTGCGACGCTCTGGCTGGCGCCAGACTTCGCAAAGCTGCGAAAAAAGCACCTGTTCCTGCTCCGCGTAAAAGGCCTGCTTGCGCGACTGGAGCGTGGCGCTTGACCGCATCAGCGTGTCGATGGCCACCATCTCTTCGGTGCTGTAGCGCGCCATGTGCTTCACGAAGATGTCCCGCACGGCATCCAGTGGCGGCACGTCCGGCGAAGTCTTCAACAAGTCGGCGTAGATGGCTCGCCAATGGACGTCCTGCGAGAACAGCAGGATGTCGTCCTTGGACTTGAAGTACGAGAAGAAGGTGCGCCGGGAAATGCCCGATTCGGCGGCGATGACGTCCAGCGTCGTGCCTTCGAAGCCGTTGGCGAGGAACAGGCGCAGGGCGGTTTCGGCGATTCGGTCGCGCGTCTCGCGTCGCTTGCGCTCTCGCAGGCCTTCGGTGGACGCGCCAGGCGCCAGGTGGGACGTTTCCGACATGGAAGGGCTCTTGTGTATTTGCACCAAGTGCGGTACAAACTGCACTTAGTGCAGTTATTTCTGCATCCAAGATACCATACACGAGGACACATGGCGCCCTGGACCGCATCTGACATCCCCCCGCAAACAGGCCGCGCCGCGGTCGTCACCGGCACTGGAGGCCTGGGCTTCCACGACGCATTGGCGCTCGCCCGGGCTGGTGCGCGGGTCATCATTGCCGGGCGCAATCCTCAAAAGGGCGCCGCTGCAGTCGAAGCGATACGGCGCAGCGTGCCGGCGGCCGAGGTGAGCTTCGAGCCCGTGGACCTCGCCAGCCTTGAGACCATCAAGGCGTTCGCTGCGAGGCTGCGCACCACTCAGGGCAGCCTGGACCTGCTCATCAACAATGCCGCCGTCATGGCGCCGCCACGGCGCGAGCTGACGGTCGACGGCTTTGAGCTGCAGCTCGGCACCAACCACCTCGGCCACTTCGCGCTGACCGCACACCTGCTTCCCCTGCTGCGAAAGGGCAGCCAGCCACGTGTCGTCAGCCTGTCCAGCGTCGCAGCCCGAGCGGGCGCCTTGCATTTCGACGACCTGCAATCCGAGCGCGGCTACAAGCCCATGGTGGCCTACGGCCAATCCAAGCTGGCCTGCCTGATGTTCGCGTTCGAGCTTCAGCGCCAGAGCGACGCCAACGGCTGGGGCCTGCAAAGTGTCGCCGCGCATCCGGGCATCGCGCGCACGGACCTGCTGCCCAACGGCGCCGGCGCTGCCAGCCCTCAAGCCATGATTCGCCGCTTCTTGTGGTTCCTGTTTCAGCCTGCCGCGCAAGGGGCCCTGCCCACGCTCTACGCTGCAACCGCGCCCCAGGCCAAAGGCGGCGGCTACTACGGCCCCGACAGGCTCAGCGAGACACGGGGCCACCCCGCTGCAGCCCGAATGCCACTCCAGGCACTCGACGAGAAGGATGCGGCGCGCCTGTGGGTTGAATCGGCCAGGCTCACCGGAGCCGGCTTTTGATTACCGGCACCGGCGCGCCGGCGGACCCGCGGCGGCGAAGGCTTTGCGCCCTGTTGGCCACAACAGCTCTTCCGTTGCCGGCGTTGGTGCGGGCGCAGCCTGCCGTGCCGCCGTACCGGGTGCACGACTTCGACTGGGTCGACGCGCAACGTTCACGTCCCGTGCCTTCACGCCTGTACTGGCCAGCCGATCTGTCGCCCACGACCAGGGTGCCACTGGTCGTGTTCTCCCACGGCATCGGCGGCTCGCGGCAGGGGTACAGCTACCTTGGCAAGCATTGGTCATCCCGGGGCGTGGCAAGCCTGCACGTGCAGCATGTTGGCAGCGACGCCGCGCTTTGGCGCGGCAACCCGTTCGGCGTGGTGGGCCGGTTGCAGGCGGCGGCACAGGAAAGCGAGGCGATGGCCCGGGCCGCCGACATGCGCTTTGCGCTGGACCGCATGCTTTCCGATGAAACCGGTGCGCTTGGTGCCGCCGTGGACCCTCGTCGCCTTGTCGCGGCCGGCCACTCATACGGCGCGAACACCACGCTGCTGATCGCAGGGGCACAGGTGGTCCGGCAGGGCCGCACGGTCGACTGCCACGATCCCCGCTTCTCGGCCGCCATCGTCATCTCTGCACCGCCGTTCTACGGCGAAGCCGACTTGGCAACAGTGCTCGCCCATGTGTCGATGCCGACGGTCCATGTGACGGCCACCGACGACGTGATCGAGATTCCCGGCTACCGCTCGGGCCTGGTCGATCGGCTGGCCGTGTTCGACGCCATCGCCGACCCTCGCAAGCTGCTCGCAGTCTTCCAAGGCGGCTCGCACAGCGTCTTCACCGACCGTTCCCTCACGGGCGGCGCGGCGTTGAATCCGAAGGTGAAGGCAGCGACCGCCGAGCTCTCTCTGGCGTTCCTGGACCTGACTTTCCGCGGCAGTGACGCTGCGCTCAGGCGATGGCAGGCCGACTGGCAGCCCATCCTGGCCAAGGCCCCCGGCGCTGCTTTCCCGGCACGCGCCGATGGGAGAACAGCTGTCTCTGACATCGCATGGCAATGAGTGTTGGCGCCGATCCAAATTTGAGCCACCGGGGGTGCGGACGATTTCTTGGACTACCTGGAGGTAGTTCATGTACTCATACGAAGATCGGCTTCGCGCCATACGGCTCTACATCAAGCTGGGCAAGCGCGTCGGCTTGACGATTCGCCAGCTCGGCTACCCGACCGAGAACGCCTTGAAGGACTGGTATCGCGAGTACGAGAAGCGCGGCGACTTGTCCGCCGGTTATACGCGCCAGCCGATGTACTCCCAAGCGCAGAAGGATCGTGCCGTCGAGCACTATCTCGAGCACGGTCGCTGCATCGTGGCGACGATCAAAGCGCTGGGCTATCCCTCGCGGGATCTGTTGTCTGCGTGGATCGAACAGGCCCATCCGCAGGGGCGTGCCCGCGCCACTGGTCGAGTCGCTGAACTGGCGCCGGAAGCCAAGCAGTCCGCTGTCATCGCCTTGTGCATGCGCCCGGCAAGCGCGCAAGCGGTGGCCGACGATGTGGGCGTGTCCCGAGGCTCGCTGTACAAGTGGAAGAATCAGTTGCTCGGCCACGACGCACCCGTACCCATGAAGCGCCAGCAAGATGCCCCGTCAAACTCTGATCGAGCCGAACTGGAACAACAGGTCGAGGCCCTGCGGCGCGACATCAGGCGTCTGCAGCTCGAGAAGGACCTGCTGAAGAAGGCGAATGAACTGCTAAAAAAAAGAACTGGGCATCGACCGACAGCAGCTGACGAACCGGGAGAAGACACAGCTGGTTGATGCCCTCAGAGCGACCTATACCCTGGCGGAGCTGCTCAGCGAACTGGACCTGCCGCGCAGTTCCTACTTCGTCGGCCCTGCAAAATCCATTTCAAGCGCAGCGACAGCAGTCATTTGATTCCTTGAGCCGCAGCGGTCACGTTGCAG
>NZ_JAJNKD010000031.1:0-16833 GCF_021043325.1 Ideonella azotifigens | reverse complement strand
AACGTAGGATCCCCAACCGCCATCACGACATCAGTGAAGGCTCAACGAGCCTCACACACAGAAATTAGGACAGACCCAACCCGATCGTCGCTCAGGCATAAGGGGCGATGACCCCGTTCCTGGTGCACGCTCTCTGCCGACAGTGCCGACGATGAATCGCCGTTCCCGCAGCCATCGTCGCGCACCGCCTGGTGCGCCGCAGTACCGCGTAGCACGGGTGTGGGCGGTGGACCAGACCGTACCTCTGATCCGCCTCTGGCTGCAGGCGCACGGAGCGCGCATCGCAGTGGTGCGGTCTGATCACCACGTGTCGGCACTCTGCGCCGCTGAAGAGCTACCGGGACTACTTGAGCGCTTGAGGCGGCGCGGCCAGTGATCAATGCGGGCCGCTATTGCCGGCCGCCAGCGTGCGAAGCGCGGTCGTTACGTTGCGCTCGGTGCTGCGAATGTGCTGCTCCAGCAGTGCCAGCGCTTGAACCTCGTCGCGTGCCAAAACTGCGTTGAACAGTCGCTGGTGCTCGTTGTTCTTCGCACGGTGAGTGGTGCGGAGTCGCGCGGAGAAACGGCGGAACCGCTCAGCCTGGTCGAACAGGCCGTCGACCATCTCCGTGAGCAGCGGCGAGGTGCAGCCGCTGTATATGGCTAAGTGGAAGGCGCGGTGGCGCGAGGTCCATTCGTCGTCGAGAACCACCGGGCCGGTGCCCAGGCGTTTCTCGACAAGCGACAGTGCGTGTAAAGCGGCAACTAGACCGGCTTCCCAGCGGTCGTCGCCGTGGCGCATCGCGTCGCGCAATGCTTCGCATTCCACCAGCAGACGCACCCGGGTCAGGTCGGTGATGCCCTCAATCGACAGTGGGGCCACACGGAAGCCGCGATGTTCCAGCGTACGGACGAACCCCTGTTGCACCAAACGATTGAGCGCTTCTCTCAGTGGACTGCTCGAGAACCCGTACCGACGCTGCAGTTCCTCAACCCGCAACCGTTGGCCGGGCTCGAACTCGCAGCGGATTAACGAACGCCGCAAGGCCTCGTAGGCCTGTTCGACCAACGGGGCTTCCGGCGGCGCGGACGCGATGGGGGCATCGTTTCTCATTCACGAGATTTTGCCAGAGACCTTGCTTGCGAACAATCGATTTTTGTGCACACTATTCCGGAACCGCACAAAAAAGCATGCAGCTGGGCTGCTGGGCGAGGCGACAGCTGCACCGCGGCATGCGTTAGTACAAGCCCTAAGGTGTCGCCCATAGAAATGTGTGAACATCTTTTCTGTGCACAAAAGTGCAGAACATGGAAATTAAGGGCGCTCCGGATCGCGCGGGCTGCTTCACGACAAGTGGATCGCGACGTTCTTTGATGCGCTCTTGCATTATTTTGGTCGCTGCTCAAACGAAGGATCCTCGCATGACAATGCAAGCAAACCACGACACTGATGGTCGCGCCTATGGCCATATTGCGGGAAAGCCAGACGAAGACTTGGTTCGCTGCGGGCCCGGAACGAAAGGTGGCGAACTGCTTCGCCGGTATTGGCAGCCAATCGCCATGGCCGAAGATGCGACGTCTCGCCCGAAGCTGATCAAGGCGCTCGGCGAGGAGCTGGTGCTGTTCCGGAGCGCGGAGGGGGAAGTGGGTCTCCTTTATCCTCGTTGCGCGCATCGCGGCACGTCGCTGCTTTATGGGAAGGTCGAAGAAAAGGGGATCCGGTGCTGCTATCACGGATGGCTCTTCAGCCCGTGCGGAACGTGTCTGGAAACGCCTTGCGAGCCGAGCAGTGACACGAAGAACCGGGTCCGTCAGCCCTGGTATCCCGTGGTGGAGAAGTTCGGCATGGTGTTCGCCTACATGGGCCCCCCGGCGGAGCAGCCCGAGTTTCCGACCATTTCCCTTGAACTGGACATGCAGGAGGGGGAGTACCTGGTTGCGAAGGAAAACACTTCGGGACCCAACGGGCCACACCCGAAGATCGCGGCCAGCAACGACTATAACTGGTTCCAGTTGTTTGACAACTTCGCAGACCCGTTCCATGTCGCGATCACACATTACGCGATCAACGGTATGCAGTTCACCGAGAGCTTCGGCATCATGCCGGAAGTGGAGACCAAGTACACCGACGACGGCGTGGTGAACCGCTCTCTACGTCGTCTGCCAGATGGGCGTCTCCATCAGCGGATCGCCCAAGTGATCATGCCGAACCTGCATTGCACCCCTGGCGTGACCGACGAGGATATGTCCTATTCGAGCATCGGTTGGCTCGTGCCGGCGGACGACACCAGCTATCGCCACTACGTGCTCTATCGCATGGGACCGAACAACGATGCCATCGCGAACCTTGAATTGTTGGGTTTCTTGAAGGACAACTGGGGCCCCAAGCATGGCAGGCCGTTCCGCGAATGGTCGCTTGAAGATCATCAGAACTGGCAGACTGACTACGCTTCTCAAAAGGGGCAGGGCGACATCACGCTGCATTCGGAAGAGCATCTCACTGTGCCTGATACCGCAATTGGCATGGCGCGCCGGATGTTCAAGAAGCAGGGGCTCGCGGTGGCGAGCGGCAAGAGCCCCGTCGGTGCAGGTGCCGGCGTCAAGCGACTCATCGAAGTCAAGTCTGGTAACGCGTTTCTGGATCCTCAAACGCACAAGATGATTAAAGGAATCACGCCTGAGTGGGACAGCATAGGCTGAGTTGGTTTTCGGTGATTTGATTTCATAGCCGACTCACAGGAGGGCAGATGCTCTGCCCTTCGGTGTATCGGCATTGAAGAGCGGAGTTTCATGACGTTTACATTATCCGTTGCTGCCATCAGAGCGGAAGCCCTCGACATTATTTCGGTGGAGCTGCGCTCTCACGACGGCAAGGACTTGTCGCCGTTCGAACCCGGTGCTCATTTAGAGATCGACGTTCTGCAGTCCGGAGGGGGTAGACACCTCGTTCGCCATTACTCGATCTGCAATGACAGTGCGGAGGCGGACCGCTACGTCATTGCGGTGGCGCGGGCGGCCGCAAGTCGTGGCGGCTCTGCGGCTTTGCACGACCTCGTGAAGGTTGGCACATCGGTCAACGTCCGGGCTCTGCGTAACAACTTCCCGCTCACCCGCGAGGCGGCCTCTTACCGCTTCATCGCCGGTGGCATCGGCATCACGCCGATCCTGTCAATGATTCGATGGTGCATAGCAGCCGGAAAAGCGTGGTCGCTGCTGTATTGCGTTCGATCGAAGGTGCGCGCCGCATTCTTCGAGGAACTGAATGGCATGGGCGAGTCGGTGCGATTCCATTTCGACGACGAGTCCGGCCTGCCCAATCTGCAGGCGGAGCTCTCAGACCCGAAGCCGGGGGAGCACGTTTACTGCTGCGGACCTTCCCCGTTGATGAAGGCGGTCGAGAGCCTCTGCTTGAACCGTGACCCGGACACTGTTCACTTCGAATGGTTCAGCGCCGACGCGTCGAACGTCCACCAGGCCGAGCCGGCGGAGTTTGAGGTGGTCTTGAAGAGGAGCGGCTTGCGCCTTTCGATTCCTGAGGACCGGTCGGTGTTGGACGTTCTAGATGCGAATGGCGTGGTTGTGGCCAATTCATGCCGCGAGGGCATCTGCGGAGCGTGCGAGACCGCCGTCTGCGGAGGCGTCGTCGATCATCGCGACCATGTCTTGACGAAGGCGGAGCGTGCAGCCGGTCAGAGCATGATGGTGTGCGTCTCCCGAGCGATGTCGCCGGTGCTAGAGCTCGATTTGTAAATCGGCCATCATTGCATTGCTGATGCTTCTCTGCCAATCTGACTCGGCGGCCGCGGTGGCGCGTCTGCCCCTGCGCATGCAGCACGCGCTGGAAGGTCGACTCGCTGGCGATGTAGACGCCCTCGTCGGCCAGCGTTGGCACGATGCGCGCGGGCGGCAGGTCGGCAAAGCGCGGCTCGTTGGCCACGCTCAGGATCTGCGCGCGCTCGGCTTCGCTCAGCGCGTGGCTGGGCATCGGCCGCACCGCGTTTGGCCTGCCATCACCCGATTCCAGGCCTTGGTGCGCCTTCCAGCGCTGCAGCGTGCGTGCCGTGATGCCGACGATCCCGCAGGCCTGGTGCAACCGCGCGCCCGCCTTGCGGGCCACTTCGATGTCTCGGGCATGTTCCTGGCGATCTTCGAGGCCGATCATTCGTCCTCGCCCTGCGTGTTCCTTTTGAAGATCGCCTCGCATTTTTTGAGAGCACCAGCAGTGCTGCCGTCTCCGCCAGGGCCTTGTCCTTGCGACGCACTTCGCGCTCGAGTTCTTTGATGCGACGCCTGTCTTCCTTGGTCTGCGAGGGGCTCGCGCGCACCTCCTCGGGCGCTGCCAGCGCCTGCGTCGCACTGGCCCTCCACTGCTGCAACTGCTGCAGGTACACGCCGTTCTCGCGACACCACGCGCTGCGCGTGGCCTCGTCCATGGCAGCGGTGGCGATCACCGCCTCGAACCGCGCTGCGGCCGTCCAGACCCGTCCTTGACCGGCCTGGACAACGACTCCGAGCGCCAGCGCTCCAGCGTGTCCACCCCGACGCCAATCTCACGCGCCACCGCTTCCGGCGATGCATGCGCGCTACCGCCCGGTCCTTGAATGCTTGTCCGTATCGAGCCAACTCGTTCTCTCTGCGCCCCCGGGTTCATGGTTCTACGGAGGCGACAAGTATTCTGACGCGGGGGGCCATGCGCCAGGCACTGTGGGCCGCCTACGGGCCACAGATACAGCAGGCGTGGCGCGAACAACTCATGCCCGACCAGGCACCGCCTGAGTTCGATCCCGACGAGCCGTTCTAGCCCATCGCACCGGCCATGCCCAAAGGCATCGGCCACACACCCAGACCCACCCCATCAGGACCTGTGCGCAGGTTCTGATTCCGTTGTGCGCCCAGCATGGGCGCACTCTTGCGGGTGCAAGTCCCGCCGTAAGTTGATCACGACGAACGAAGTGAAGCGCAACTGCACGAGGGTGGCTTGCTGGGCGCACTGCCGACGCTACTTCCACGACGCTCTGCAGGCGCTGCCCAAGAGCCAGCGCGGACCGGATCAACTGGCCCCACGGTTCAACACTGCGCCCATGGCCGTTCTGGTGTGCCCGCCGGAATTGGGCGTCTCCTCGGCCAGCACGCATGCCGTGGGGGCAATGTCTGAATGACTGCACCAGGCGCAAGATCGCCTGGCCCTGTAGGAGCCGAACAATCCGCTGCCGGGTTTGCAAGCCGCGGACGCCAGCGAACCTTGCGGCCGCCGGCTGAGATCAGGGATTGATCACGTAGTTGCTGAACCCGCCGTTTCGGTTCGTGATTCCGGCGATAGCTTCGTTGACGCGGTCGAGTGGGAACTTGACCTGTTCGAAGATCGATAGGTCGAGCAGGCCACGAGCCGCCATGTCGGCCATGTCCTCACCTTCCGTGGCGGTAAACCAAAGCGATCCGCTCAAAGACTGCTGGCAATCCATCATCGTGTGGATGTCGATTGGGAGCGCTCCCGCGATCGCGCCGATGTCAACCGCTTTACCGCCTCGCTTGAGCGCACGCATCCCTTGCAGAATTACCTCGTGCGGAGCGCCCGGGCACAAGCGAGTACTGCGGCGCCGTCATGTACTCGGCCAGCCCGCCGTAGGGGTAATCCTTGAAGATCGCGAGCGACTTTTCGGAGAAGCCAAAGTAGCCGTTGAACGTGTAGTACGTGCAGTTGATGTGGTCCCCGGCGCGACAGGCTCTGCAACCGCCGCAGTAGCGGCCGGGGTTCACGTAAACGCGATCGCCCGCCTTCCACGCATGGACTTGGCGGCCCACCGCGACGATTTCGCCGGCCGGATCGAGCCCGAAGATCGCGGGCAACGGCGGCTGTGGTCGTTCGGGGAACCAGGTTGGCCAGTTGGCGAGGATGTTCGCGAGGTTGGGCACGATGCCGCAAGACCGTACCCGGACGAGCACGTCATTCGGTCCGGGATCCGGGCGCGGTACCTCTTCGATGCGCATCGATTCGCCTACGGCGTGCAGGCGTGCGGCCTTCATGGTGCTCACTCTCGTCTCCGGCTACATCTGATTGCAAAGTAATGCACAAAACCAGATTCGTGCATATTTAAGCAGCGATGAAAGCCTTGCGCATCCGGGTTTCCACTGGGAATGAGGACCTGGGAAAATCTATGCACTCGACATATCTTTGTGCACAATCTAGCCTTCGAAGGTGTTAGGTCCACATGAATAGCGCAGATGTCATTGTCGTTGGGTTAGGTCCTACAGGTGCCGTGCTGTCGGCTTTGCTGGCTCAGCGGGGTATGACCGTCGCGGCTTTCGATCGGATGCCTGACCTGTTTCCTCTGCCGCGCGCCATCGGTTTCGACCACGAAGTGATGCGTGTGATGCAGGAGCTCGGCATTGCAAGCCGCGTGCTGACGCATGCGGCGCCCTATAGGCCCAGCCAATATCGTGGCGTTGAAGGTCAGTTGATAAAGCAGCTCGACACGGAGCCTCCGCCGCATCGGCTCGGCTGGGCGCCCAATTACGTCTTTGATCAACCCGCCTTCGAGCGCGAGATCCGTGGACGTCTGAGCGAGCTGGCCGGCGTGCGTGTGTTCCTCTCTTGCCAGGTGCTGTCGCATACGCAGAGCCGGGAGGGTGTCGAGGTTGAGGTGCAGAACGCCGACGGGGAAATCGAACAATGGATGGCTCGTTATCTGGTCGCATGCGACGGTGGCTCCAGTCCCATCCGCAAGGCCTTGGGCATCAAGCTGGAAGACCTTGCCTTCGATGAGCATTGGTTAGTTGTCGATGCCGATGTTCATGACCACAAAATCGCAGATCTGCCGACAACGCAAGTCCAGTACTGCGAGCCCGAGAGGCCATGCACCTTCGTGGTCGGGCCCGGTAATCACCGCCGTTGGGAGGTGATGTTGCTCGAGGTCGACAGCCTCTCGAGCGACTTTCCGCCCGATCAGCTATGGCCGTTACTGTCGCGCTGGATCAAGCCGGGAGACGCGGAATTGCGGCGCGCAGCAGCCTATCGCTTCCACGGTCTGGTGGCCGAACAGTGGCGCAAGGGCCGCGTGCTATTGGCGGGCGATGCTGCGCACATGACGCCTCCATTCATGGCGCAGGGCATGGTTCAGGGGATCCGGGATGCTCACGGACTGGCTTGGCGTCTCCAAAGAGTGCTGTCCGGAGCCTCGACTGATCGTCTTCTCGACGACTATGGGGTAGAACGGCGTCCGCACGTGACGGCGACCACCCGCGCGGCTATCCAGCTTGGGCGTGTGATCTGTGAGCGCGATCCCGTCAAGGCACGTTCCCGCGATGCGCGGATGCTGGCCGAGCAGGGCGGGGTGGTGAAAACGACCTTTCGCCAGTCGATGATTCCGCCGCTGCGAGACGGACTGATCGCCACAGGGACGCCGGGCGCCGGCGAACCGCTTCCCCAGCCGACCGTCATCACGCCGGGTGGAGTGTCGAAGCTGCTGGACGACATCACCGGTGCGTGCTTCCGCATCGTCGTGACCGAACGGCTCACCGACGACGAAGCCGGCGCGGTGGCCGTGATGGCGGCAGCGCTCAAGGGCTGTGCGGTCTTCGTCGGTCCGGACGCGAAACGCCATGCCGGCCTGGGCTTTTCGGTTGAAGAGGAGACTCCGCTCTTGCAAGCCTGGCTGCACGGTCTCGGTGCCGACGTCGCCATCGTCCGACCGGACCATTACGTGTACGGCACAGCTGCTGGGGTTGAAGCCGGACTCGCGCTGGTTGACCAATTGCGCGAACGAATTAAGAACAAGAACTGCGGCGATCCTGGAAGCGTTACCACGCCGTGCGAACCAGAGCGAGAGCACCCGCCTTTGACTCTGCAGATCCAACCCGCGACTACGAGTACTCCGTGAATCCTGCCTCCCTCTCCGACACGCCCGGCCAAATTCAGCGGCTGGAAGACTTCGATCCTCGGTCCGGCTCGCTCATCGAGCGTGCGCTCTTCAATCACCGGCGGATCGTGCTGATCCTTTGCCTCATCTTCACCGTGGTGTTCGGGTTCCAGGCCACCAAGCTGCAACTGAACGCCAGTTTCGAGAAGACGATCCCGACCTCGCATCCGTACATCGTCAACTTCCTGTCGCACAAAGAAGACTTGACGGGACTTGAGAATGTTGTGCGGGTCGCCGTAGTCAATAAGCGCGGAACGGTCTTTGACAAGGACTATCTCTCGAAGCTTGCAAAGATCAACGACGAGGTGTTTCTGCTCCCGGGGGTCGACCGGTCGTTCATGAAGTCGATGGTTACCTCGAACGTCCGATGGTCGGCAGTGACAGAAGACGGGGTGGACGGCGGCGCCGTGATTCCGGAAGACTATGACGGCTCGGAGCGCACACTTCAGCAGGTGCGGCTGAACGTGGAACGCTCCGGCGAGATTGGCCAGCTGGTTGCGGCCGACTTCCGTTCCTCCATCATCTTCGTGCCGCTGCTCGACAAGGATCCGCAGACCGCAAAAAAGCTCGACTACCGGAAGTTCTCCGAGGGTCTCGAAGAGATCCGGGCGAAGTACCAGGACGAGGCGACCGACCTGCACATCACCGGATTCGCCAAGGTCGTGGGCGACCTGATTGCGGGTTTGCGCGAAGTGCTTCGGTACTTCGCCGTAGCCATCGGCATCGCGACGGGAATGATCTATTGGTTCAATCGCGACGTGCGTAGCACGTTGCTGGTAATGGCCAGCTCGCTGGTTGCGGTTGTTTGGCAGTTGGGGGCGTTGCCAACGTTGGGATACGAGCTCAACCCCTACTCGGTGCTGGTGCCGTTTCTCGTTTTCGCCATAGGCATGAGCCATGGGGCACAGAAGATGAACGGGATCATGCAGGACATCGGGAGAGGCGTGCACAAGCTTGTTGCGGCACGATTCACCTTCCGACGTCTGTTCATGGCGGGCCTGACCGCGCTGCTCGCCGACGCTGTCGGATTCGCCGTGTTGCTGGTCATCGACATTCCGGTGATCAAGGAGCTTGCGGTGGCGGCGAGCATCGGCGTGGCGATGCTCATTTTCACCAACTTGATCCTCCTTCCCATTCTGCTGAGCTACACCGGGGTCAGCCTCTCGGCTGCTCACCGCAGCCTGCGCACCGAACATGCGGATCGAGACAGCGGCGGCGCAGCGAAGCACCGTCTGTGGCGCTGGCTCGATGCGTTCACCCAGCGACGCGCCGCAGCCGCGGCGATAGTCGCAGCGGTCGTCCTGGCGGTGGGGGGGGTCGCGGTCTCTACCCAGCTCAAGATCGGTGATCTTGACGCGGGGGCGCCCGAGCTGCGTCCCGATTCCCGCTACAACAAGGACAACGCGTACATCTCGGCCAACTACGCCGCCAGTTCCGACATCCTGGTCGTGATGGTTCCCACTGAACCGGACCGATGCGGAGCATATGGCACCTTGGCCAAGGTCGACCGCCTGGCGTGGCAGATCGAGCAACTGACCGGCGTCGAATCCACCAACTCCATGGCCATGCTGTCGAAGTTTTCCATGGTCGGGTTCAATGAAGGCGCGTTCAAGTGGTATGAGTTGATCCCCAATGAGGGAGCAATCGGGGCCGTGCAGACGCGTGCACCTCGCGAGTTGCTGAACCAGGGGTGCTCGCTGCTGTCGCTCTACGTTTACCTCAAGGACCACAAGGCGGAGACGCTCAGCCGTGTCGTCGCCGAGGTGGAGGCGTATGCCAAAGCGAACGACACACCGGAGGCCAAGTTCGTGCTCGCTGCTGGCGGCGCAGGGATCGAGGCCGCTACGAACATCGTTGTGAAGCAAGCGTGGACGCAAATGCTGCTGTTGGTCTATGCGGCCGTCACGATCCTCTGCTTTCTGACGTTCCGGTCCTGGCGCGCCGTCTTGGTGGCCGTCCTACCGTTGATGCTGACCTCGGTCTTGGCAGAGGCATTGATGGTGAAGTTGAACATGGGCGTCAAGGTCGCGACGCTCCCGGTCATCGCCCTGGGCGTGGGTATCGGTGTCGACTACGCGCTCTACATCCTCAGTGTGACGCTGCAGCAGTTGCGCCAGGGCAGCAGCCTGTCGACGGCCTACTACAAGGCATTGCTGTTTACCGGCAAGGTCGTTCTGCTGACGGGTTTCACGCTGGCGGTCGGCGTCCTGACGTGGTCCTTCTCGGACATCAAGTTCCAGGCCGATATGGGCATCCTCCTGGCCTTCATGTTCCTCTGGAACATGCTCGGAGCGCTCATTCTCATTCCTGCGCTTTCGCATTTCTTGCTTCGAAAGTCGACGACTGCTGCCAACCGGGAGCCGCAGGCGTCCCTCATGAAGGCGGTTGGTTGAGCGGCCCTGCGTCGATCTATTGACACCGCTAGCGTGCGGCGAGAACGGTCGCCAACCCAACTTTCTGGAGAAAACGATATGACTGGGAAACAAGAGATTCTGGCGCTCGATCAACGCCGTCGACGCGCAATGATCGAGGCCGACCTGTCCTCCCTTGAGGGGCTCTTCAATGACGAGCTGTTATGGATTCACGGCAATGGGCGCATCGACTCCAAGCTTGGCATTCTGAACACCATCGGTTCTGGCAAGACCAAGTACCGATCCATCGAATGCAGCGATGAGTCCGTCCGCTTGTTTGGAAGCGTCGCAGCGGTGAGCGGTGTCGCCGATATGCAGGTAGAGATCGCAGGCGAGAAACGGACCCTCAACAACCGGTTCACCATCCTGTGGGCCCAACAATCAGACGGGCTGTGGCAGGTGGTCAACTGGCAGTCAACGAGCTTGCCCAAGGCTTGATACCACTGGGTGACAGCGGCCCTCCGTGGCGTATCGGGTTCCTACCGACTGCTCTTTATGCATAAAGATAGATAATATGCATGAGACAGGTGGTCGCTGGAGATCGGCGGCGTGACGTGACTGCCGTGAGGCAGTGTTTTGGGAACGCCGCTGATCCAGGACTCCCTCAGTACCAAGCAAATGGAGACAAGATGAAGAATGGCGAGTACATCCGCAGAGTCGAAGACGCGCGGGTGGCGGTCTTTCCGAAGGCAATCGTGATCGCATGCGCGGCGGCGGCCTCTGGCGTTCACGCTTTCTCGTTTGATACCGGTAGTCCGGATGTCAAGCTGCGGTGGGATAACACCTTCAAGTACAGCGCTGCGACCCGTCTGAAGGAGCGCTCCAACGTCATCATGGAAGACGCGGGCGGCGACGACGGCGACCGCAACTTCGCAAGGGGACTGATTTCCAATCGGCTCGACATCTTTTCCGAGCTGGATGCTTCGTACAAGAACGTTGGCGTTCGGCTGAGCGGCGCAGCGTGGTACGACACCGTCTACAACAGCAAGAACGACAACAACAGTCCTGCTACGAGCAACAACGTCAGCGTTCCATATAACGAATTCACGCGGGAGACTCGTAACCGCATGGGCCGCAAAGGGGAGCTACTCGATGCGTTCGGTTTCGTCAACGGATCTGTCGCTGACATGAAAGGGACCTTGCGACTGGGACGACACTCCCTCGTTTTCGGAGAAAGCCTGTTCTTCGGTCAGAACGGAATCGCCAATGCACAGGGCCCGCTTGATCTTGTCAAGCTTGTGAGTGTACCGAGCAGTCAGTTCAAGGAGGTGTTGAGGCCGGTCAATCAGGTGTCGGGACAACTGCAGATTTCCCCCGTCCTGTCGATCGGCGCCTATTACCAGTTTGAGTGGAAGGAATCCATTCTGCCGCCAGCCGGCAGTTACCTCAGCACGCTCGATTTCGTCGGCGAAGGGGGGGAGCGGTTGGGGCCGTGGCCGCGCGGCGCGGATATCAAGCCGCGCAACAGTGGTCAGGGCGGTATTCAACTGCGCTACCGCGCCAGCTCCATCGACACCGAATTCGGTCTTTACGCTGTGCGCTATCACGATAAGACGCCGCAGATCTACCTCACCACTGACTTCACGACGCCGCAAATCCCGGGGTTGGGCACGCCCCACAACTTCGTGAACGTCTATCCGGAAGGGATCCAGACCTACGGCGCGAGCGCAAGCACGGTGCTCGGTGAACTGAACCTCGCGGGCGAGGTCTCGGTGCGGAACAACGCGCCGCTCGTCGGCGACGCGGCGCTAGTTCAGTACAACGCAGGGGCCGACAACGTCCATAACCCAGCTTACCCCGTCGGCAAGACGGCGCATGCCCAGGTGTCTGGCATTTATTCCATGGGCCCCGGGACCCTGTGGCAAGGGGCCTTCCTCCTGGCCGAGGTGGCGTGGAACCGCACACTCAGCATCACGCGCAATTCCGGTGCGCTGGACCCGAACACGACGCGGGACGCCTTGGCGTTGCGAATATTGTTCACGCCGTCCTATTACCAAGTCCTGCCAGGGCTCGATTTGAGTCTGCCGATCGGCCTAGGCTACAACCCCAAGGGCCGATCTTCTGCGGTCTTCGGTTTCAATGGCGGCGTCGAGCACGGCGGCGATATCTCCATCGGCCTGACGGGCGAGTATGAAAGCGTCTGGACGTTCGGGATCAACTACGTGAAGTACTTGGGCAAAGAGTCTACCTATCTCTCTCCTCCCAATTCGAACTCCGCAGTGCTGTCTTACGGACAGAGCCTGAAGGATCGCGACTTTCTGTCGCTGAACATCAAGCGCACCTTCTGATTGACAACGAGGTTTGTATGAAGAATTCCCTTTCATTGATTGCGCGAACGGCGCTGGCAACTGCGGTTGTGGTTGGCTCTGGGTCTGTCTGGGCTGCGGTCTCAGCCGACGAGGCTGCCAAGTTGAAGTCAACGCTAACGCCAATGGGCGCGGAAAAGTCGGGCAACAAAGATGGCTCCATCCCTGCCTGGGACGGCGGCTTCAGCAAGGTACCTGCCGGCTACAAGCAGGGGCAGCCGCGTCCGGATTTTTTTGCGTCGGAAAAGCCGTTGTACTCGGTGACTTCCAAGAACATTGATCAGTACGCGGATAAGCTTAGCGAGGTCACGAAGGCGATGCTGAAGAAGCATCCGGACTATCGCCTGGATGTCTATCCGACGCACCGCACCGCCTCTGCGCCGCAGTTGGTCTACGACAATATTTTCAAGAATGCCACGCGCGCGAAGACGTTTCAGGAGGGCGACAGCATTGAAGGCGCTTTTGGCGGTATTCCGTTTCCCATTCCTAAAGATGGCTCCGAGGCCATGTGGAATAGCCGAATGGCATGGGCCGGTGAAGATGCGCAGGGACAGTACACGACCTGGGTTGTTACCGGCCAAGGCAAGCGCATCATGGCGACGAAGTACGATGAATGGTTTGCCAATCCGTATTACTACAAGGATGGCGCAGCGAGTAACTTCGACGGACAGTACTACAAAACGAAGGTGCTGACCCTGGAGCCGGCTTCGAAGGCAGGCGAGGCATTGCTCGCCTGGCAGGCTTTCGAAAGCGAAAAGGGCTCTGCGTGGCAGTACCTGGTGGGCCAGCGGCGCGTGCGGCGGTCTCCGTCGGTCGGTTATGACACGCCGAACTTCATCACCTCTGGCATCGGCCTGTTCGACGAGGCATTCGGTGCTGCGGGAGCGCTGAGTCGACACAACTTAAAGTTGGTCGGTAAACAGGAGATGCTGGTTCCCTACAACAACAATAAGGCAGCGGCTGCGTCGCCTGAAGAACTCGTTCAGCCAAACTTTCTGAACCCCAGCCTCGTGCGGTGGGAACTGCACCGCGTGTGGGTGGTGGAAGCGACTCTGCGCGAGGGCAAACGGCACGTCGTGCCCAAGCGAACATACTATCTCGACGAGGACACCTGGTGCGTTCTGCTGACGGATGGTTGGGATGCCAAGGGCTCGCTGTGGCGCGGGTACTTTTCGCTGACCCTGCTAGCGCCCGACATCCCCGCGCTGCTTGGCAATCTGGTCAATTGGGGCGGCTACAACGTCCAGACGGGCGAGTATTACCTCAGCGTTTCCACGCTCGGGTCGCCTCGGCAGTACGAGGTCACCAGCCGTCGTCCGCCTGAATTTTTCTCCCCGGATTCCCTCACAGAAGGTGCGCGATGACCGATTTGCATCAGCCCCTCTGGGGGGCGGGCGTTATTGCGACCCTTGTGCGATGCCCGGTGGCTGGATTGTTTTTTTCGGTGTTTCTGGTGTTGTCATGCGTCGTCGGTTTCTGAAGTTGCTCACGGCTGGTGCGTGGGCGGGGATGTCGCTGGCGCGGGCCGCGTCCTTGCCCCGCTTCGATGTCCTGCAACAACCGGCACTCGCAACCCGCAAGGCGGCGAGTGCGGCCCTTCTCGCAGTGACACGGTCCGGAAACCGCCTAGTGGCCGTAGGCGAACGGGGCATCGTGCTGCTGTCGGACGACGAGGGCGTGAGTTGGCGCCAAGCCCGTGTTCCGGTTAGTGTCTCGCTGACGGCCGTCCAGTTCGTGGACAACCACACGGGCTGGGCCGTCGGGCATCTCGGGGTGGTCCTGCGGACCGGTGACAACGGAGAAACCTGGACTGTTCAGTTCGACGGAATCCGGGCCGCAGCACTTGCGGCCAAAGCCGCAACCGACGCAGGCCAGGCCGCTGTCGCAAGCCGGTTGCTGGAGGACGGCCCGGACAAGCCGTTCTTGGACCTGTATTTCCAGGACAAGAACGTGGGGTGGGTGATCGGCGCCTACAACCTCGCATTCCTCACCAACGATGGTGGGAGTTCCTGGGAGTGCGTGATGCCGCGCTTGCCCAACCCGAAAGGACTGCATCTCTACGCGGTGCGTGAGGTCGGTCGTTCGATCTACATCACGGGCGAGCAAGGTCTGCTGCTTCGATCGGATGACCATGGGCAGCACTTTGAAGCGCTGCAGGCGCCCTCCAAAGGCTCGTACTTCGGTCTAGTCTCCGGCCAGAAAGGCGAACTGGTGCTGTATGGCCTGAGGGGTCGTGTCTTCGTATCCCGGGATGCGGCCGGTACCTGGAGCGAAGTGCCCACAGGAAGCGCTGCATCGATCAGCGCAGGCCTCGCGCTTGACAACGGGTCGCTGCTCCTCGCTTCTCAGGCGGGCGAGCTGTTGATGAGCCAGGATGATGGCAAGAGCTTCCGTGCGGTTTCAAATCCGACGGGATTGCCCATTACCGCGATGGCGCTAGGGCGTAATGGTGCATTGGTGGCGACCAGCTTGCGCGGCGTGCAGCGCCTCAGCCTTCGTTCGGCCTTGACTTGATCCAAGTGCCACCTTCACTGACTTTGAACCAATTGAGAGACATAGATGAATGAAAAGCTGATGAGAGCAGCGCGGCTGCACGAGCTGGACGGCCGTTTTCAAATTGATCGCATTCCAGTGCCCGAACCGCGTCCCACCGACGTGCTGGTCAAGGTGGCGGCGGCGGGCTTGGTGCACAACTTGCGCAATGTGCTGACGATATACCCTAAGGTGGCGCCGTTTCTGCCGCTGCCCAAGCTCCCGGCGATCTTCGGGTTGGACACCACCGGGGTGGTTGCAAGCGTCGGCTCGTTGGTGAAGACCGACGTTAAGGTGGGCGACCGCGTCTACGTCAATCCAGGCCTTTCATGCGGTTCGTGCGAAGCATGTCGCAGGGCCGACCCGACCAACTGTCGGAATTTCACCTTCATGGGGTATTTCGGCTTCGGCCCCGAATCGCAGAACCAGTACGACGCTTATCCGTACGGCGGTTTCTCTGAATACGCTACCTGTCCGGTCGGCAACGTCGTCAAGCTTCCCGACAACCTGTCCTTCGAGCAGGCGTCTCGTTTTGGCTATCTCGGCACAGCCTACGCTGGCCTTCGCAAGGCAAACTTCAAGCCTGGCCAGCGCCTCCTTGTTAACGGCGGGACAGGGACGCTCGGTGTCGGTGCGGTGCTGCTTGGGCTCGCCATGGGCGCATCGAAGGTCTTTGCCACGGGCCGGGATCCGCATCGGCTTGAAAAGCTGCGCCAGCTGGACCCTCACCGGATCGTCCCAGTGTCGAGCAGGGACGGCACCGTTGCCGCACAGGCAATGGAGGCCACTGGCGGGAACGGTGTCGATGCGATGCTGGAGGCTCTGGCCCCGGGGGCTCCAGCCTCCAGCGTGATGGATGCCTTCCACTCGCTTCGTCATGGCGGCGTCGCGGTGAACGTCGGTGGCGTGTCCGAAGCGCTCGCGGTGGATGCCGGCTACTTGATGATCACGCAGCGATCGCTGGTCGGTTCGCTGTGGTTCACCACGAGCGAAGGCCAGGACATGGCGCAGATGGTTGAAGCCGGCACGCTGGATCTCAGCGTCTTCGAACACAAGGTCTATTCCTTGGAAGAGGTGAACACTGCCCTGGTCGAAGTCGATGGGCGCGACGGGGGGTTCACGAACTTCGTCGTCCGTCCGTGACGCGGTGTGGCGGGGAGTGAGAAGGCTCCCTTGGGCCCGGCTGGCGACCCGGGCCCAGCGATCTTGCAGGACTTTGAGAGGCTTTCGCTTCGCGTCCAGCCTGACGAGCTGATGCGCAACTGCGGCGACATGACCGCCGCGTGTGACCTGCCCCCTTCAGCCGTACCAGTGATTCGTCAGGGGTCCTGGGGTTGAAGGTCAATGGATCTGGGGGGGGCGCGTGGCGAGCAGCGTCGCCGACTTCTTGGCGCAGTTGCTCGGCATACCGGGCTGGCGGCACGCGGCCAATGCTGCTGTGAGGCCGCACCTCGTTGTAGTCCCGGCGCCAGGCCGCGATCTCTGAGCGTGCTTGCCGCAGGTTCTCGAACCAGTGCTCGTTGAGACACTCGTCTCGGAACTTGCCGTTGAAGCTCTCGATGTAGCCGTTCTGTATGGCCCGGCCCGGCTCGATGAGGGTAAGCGGTCAATGAACCGCGTCCTTGCCCCTGCGGCAATGGCGAGGCAGGCGCCGCTCAGTCTGTGGTCAGGTCGATGCGCCAGGGCAGC
>NZ_JAJNKD010000030.1:0-28978 GCF_021043325.1 Ideonella azotifigens | reverse complement strand
GGTGGGAACTCCAGAACTCCCAGAAACCGATCTCCATTGGATTGATTCTCGGGAGATCTGACCATCGGATATCACCCCAAAGTCGTTTCAGGACAACGACTTGGGAGATTTTCAGGGCCGACTTCTTAGGAGGTGGAGGCTCCTCGAATGCTGGGACGGTTCAGTAGTCGCGATCGAAGACTCAGACAACTGAAGTGACCAAGCACTGTAGGCGGAAGCTGGCCAAGCAACTCGCAGCCAATTCGGCGAAACGACAGGAGTGTCACCCATTAGCCGCCTCCGTCAATAGGGACGAGCAGATTTCTGCGGCCGTCCCCGCATTTTTCCATCCAAAGCCTGCATTCCCAGCCGTTGAGGTCACTGCACACTTGGTTCTCGAAGATTGGTTGCGCCGCTGCGCACCAGTCACCCATCAGGATCAAGGCTCAGGCGCTTTGCGGCGACTGGCCCCTGGCTGCGTTCGCAGCCCCAGAAAACCCTCCGTTCCCCACCGCGTCCAATCCACGCAGCCGGTCCAGCCGGCCGCACAGGTCTGTGGCTTCGCACGGGTGCGATCCAACCCCTTGTGGTTCACGGTACGGGCGCAACGAACTCTCATGTCTGGGTGGGATCGGCGCTGGCGTGCAATCAAGTCTCATGGTTGTGCCAACCCCAAAGCGACACTGCCAGCGCCGTCTCATTGAACAAGCGAACGCCTTATCCGAAGGCCCTCGACACGTCGAAGGGCTTGCCGTCTTTCATGACGTGGTAGCAGGCCCGCGCCAGCTTGTGCGCCACCGCCTTGATGGCCACCACCGACAGGCTGCTGCTGCACTTCTTCTGGTACCAGCGCTTGATTGCCGCGTCGTAGCGCACCGCGAAGTGCGCTGCTTCGATGAAGGCCCAGGCTAGGTGTTTGTTGCCGCACTTGGCATTGCCTTCGCCTTTCTTCTTGCCGTTCGATTCGCGCCGGCTGTCGACCGTGCGCGCGTACGAGGCGAAGTTGCCCGGGCTGTCGAAGCGTCCGACATCGCCGGTCTCCAGCGCGATGGTCAGGGCCAGCACCTGGCCGATGCCGCTGACCGTCTTGAGCGCCTGGTAGTCCTCGCGCAGCTTGGCCTTGGCCAGGATGCTGCGCTCCAGTGCATCGACCTGATCGTCCAGGCAGCGCATGACCGCCAGGTTGGCCTTCAAGGCCTGCTTTTGTTCGTCCAGCAGCGGCATCGCGTCAATGTGCTCAGACGTCCAGCGCTTGATCTCGTTGCCGCCAGCGTGGGTGCCCAGATTGCGTGCGACCAGGTTGCCCATGCTCAGGATCTGCGTGCTGCGCTGGCGAACGAGTTGGCTGCGCTTGCGCAGCAGATCGCGCACGGCGCGCTGCTCTCGTGGATAGATATAGCCAGTGGGCAGGATCCCCAAGCGCATCAGATGCGCCAGGTGACGCGCATCGCTGAAGTCGCCGCTGTGCTTGAGGCCTTCGTACTGCTTGACGGCGGCTGTGTTGACGAGGTGAACCACAAACCCGGCGTCCTGCAGGCCATCGACCAGCCAGTACCAGTTGTAGGTGGACTCCACCTCCACGCCCACGGGCGTGCTCGGGCACGACCGCAGCGCCACGATGATCGCCGCCAGCTCGTTGGGCAGGCGCTTGGCAAACCCCACGCGGTCCTGCTCGTCGAGCACGCTCACGACGCTGTTGTTGGAGTGCAAGTCAATCCCCGCATACAGTTCCATGTCGGTCTCCTTCGTGGGCACCATCGGTTGAATCGCAATCCAAACGATAGGCCCGTGAACGGAGGCCGACGCCTTGGGCTAGATGTTTATCAAGTCTTCTTGAGAGCTCGAAGGCGCCCGAGGAGATCATCTAGCTGGTACACAGCTTTAAGAATTTCTTTGGTGAGCTCGATTGCAACCTCTAGCTCGTCCTGCCCAATTGCATCGTAAGTCTGCGCCTCGATGTGTGCCGCATCATTACCAAGAAGACGAAGGTCATCCATTGCTGCCAGGAGCCCTTGCGGAAGCACAACGGAAGATTGGAGTGTGTTAACTCGAGCCTTTAGGTTCGCGCCAGTTGCACCTTTGTCTTGACATAGCTCCTCCAGTGTGCGGCGAATCATGATCGCCGCAGCGACGTGCATACCTTCAGCTTGGCAAGACAACGCCTCTTCGAATGTTTTGACAATCGTCGCAGGAATCGCTTTGGAATCGAAATCAATCCGCTGTGGCGGGTAGCTCTTGACTACGTTGCTCTGTAAGTCATAAACACAGAACACCTGAGCTCTGCAGCTTGGATCGGGACAGAAGCGCTGGCCGAGAAAGATGTCTCCAGTACGAAGATCATGAACGTTCTCGATGGTCTGGAACGTGCCAGTCTTCCTGCAAGCGGGGCAGCGCAGAGATAGCGGTCGGTTGCCACCAACTGAGAATTGCTTCAATTTGACTAGCACCTAATATCTCCTCAGACACTTAACAAATGGGAAGAAACTTCACCTATATTCGGTGACCGCGCAAGCATCCCGAAAGACGCTGCTTGAAACAGTCGATTGCAACATCCTGAAGCTGCGGAGCAGTGTAAATGCCCTGCGCGCTAGTGCATCGATACATTAGTTGACCTAGACGTGCATCAGACTCTTGCATCAGCCGCTTCGTCGGCCCATCCCACCGAAGAGCCTCGTATACGAACGCTGTTACACAGCGGGCCAGGCGCATTCATGAGAAATTCGGAACAAGCTCTTTTGGCACCTGAAGGTATTGTGGAAGATCTTGGAATAGGTCCCTTTTTGGACCAAGAAATCTGATACTTTGACCTTTGTCTACCGCTATTGTATAGTAGTGATTGATAAACTTGCCGGCCGCAATGCCAAATATTGGTCTCAACAGATTTATTAGGCGCGCATCCTCGAGAAAATGAGTAATTATAGCGGCCGCCCCTACTACTGCTTGCTCGCTTACAGAAAACTCCGGCCGCTCAGTTTCCAATCGATCAATGAAGACCCTAAAGAAGGCAGCATTTCCCTTGGACATATCAAAATGCCTGAGAGCTAGATCGGCCAGATACTCGGCAGGATCAGAGGATAGAGTCACAGCTATCGCGAGTTCCGCCGCCAAAAGTGAGAAATAAGCTCGAACGGACTTCACGGACGGAAGTCTGACCAGATATTCTGCGGTTAAAAACTCTTGAAGCGACTTATGGGCAAACTCGTAATGAGCATGTCCACTTTGAATTAACAGCCCCGTGTGAGACTCCAACTCCTGCGCCACAAGTCGCGACTGTTCTCTTGGAAGTGAATATCGATCACAAAGCCGAAGATAGATTCTCTCCAGCGTAAAAACATCGAAGCGCGATTGCCTTTCGAGCGTCGTCAATTGAAACGCCATTGCGGACAAGAAATCACGTTTTCGGTCAACAGAAAATTGAGAATAGTGGCTCACTCTTTGGACAGAACGTTGCTCATCCCAATCTTCTAGTAAGAGCGCTACCACTTTGCGGTAGACGCTTCTTGGTTCATTCGGTATTCGACCCAGTCGTTCGTAAATTGCACAGAGATGGGCCATTGTCAAAGGACGAATTGCCGTGTCGGAGTACGGAGATGTGCGGACCTGCCGAATGAACTCCTTTGCAAGCGATGCGTCGCCGAGCCAGCGCTCTGCAAAGCTTTCGATCTGCTCCTCCGATAGTGGCGCTATTTCAAACTTCTTTGCGCCTTCAATTTCATACTTAAACTCACCCGCGCGACAGGTAAGAATTATTCTCGATTTATTTTGAAGCGAACTAAATCGTCTTACCTCCGCTACAATGCTTGACCTTGTACTTTCATCCGGAACTTCGTCCAACCCATCGAGCAACAGGCATGCATTAAGGAGATCCAGATGACGACTCACAATTTCGAATCTGAAATTTGGAATTTCATTGGCCAACTTCCCCATCGCATCAACTGGATATAGTCGGATTTCAAGGCCAAGAATTTGACAAATGTGATCAGATAGGGGGAATTTCGAGCGAGACTGACCTATATCTCGAAGGCGAATAACTATTGGGAGATCATTTCTTCCTAGTACCTTGTCGCTTCTGAAAAAGTCAAGACAAATCTTCTGGATTGAAGTTGTTTTCCCAGCGCCCGGCTGACCGAGGAGAATGCAGTGATCGTCGCACGCGCGAAGGGCGGGAAGCGCATCTGCTATGTTGTTTCGCTCTTCGATTGATATTTGCGCTCGAACCGGAATTAGATAAGTTTTTAGATCGACATATATGTCACTGACGTTCTTCTTGTGAAGCTGATCAAAAAAGTTGCTATGGGTAGACCATTTTTTTATGAACTGCACATGCTTTTGTAGATGATCTCTGATTTTGACAGGCGAAGTGTCGAGGCGTGCAGTAGCCGGGGCGCCCTTATGTTGCAAATCGGAGTTAATCGCCTTCACCCGATCACCAAGTAGATCAACAGCGAATTTCGCTGCTTCCTCAAGAATTTTGTTGGAAAGAAGTTCAAGCATGGCGTTGATTTATGATAAGAAAACCTAGCCTGCTTATAGGGTAACAGCCCCGCTCCGTAGCATCTGCCGCTGTCTTCATAACATCCTGTGCCGCAAATTTTCTTTATAGTTTGATTTTGCGGGCATCGAGCCAGAGTGCACGGCCCGTGTCAGTCAACACCAAACCTGCTTGGCAAGCAGACCACCAGCATTGGAGCAGACGAAGCCGTCTCGTCAACATCTACCTGTAGGATGAACCTGCACCCAGCGGCATTGCCGCTACCGCATGCATGCGATGCAACTAGCCACCTACAACGCCGGCAACTGCCGCTGCAAGTGCTCCGCAAACTCCACCGCCAGCGGCGGCGGTCTTCGCAGGTCGAAGGCGACGGCCAAGCCGACGTCGGGCAAACGGGGTAGCAGTTTGCCGGTGGGCAGCACCTGCAGGTCCGGCGGGACCGCGGCCTGGGTCAGCACAGCGATCGCCTGGCCTGAGCGCACCACCGCCAGCAGGCCGGAGATGCTGCCGCTGGCGTAGGCGACGCGGTAGGCGCGGCCGATGGCGTCCAGGCCTTCGCAGGCGGCGCGGTGATCCAGCGTGTCGGGGTCGGACAGGGCGAGTTGCAGCGGTTCGCGCAGCACGGCGTCGTCGTCGTGCTTGCCCACCCACACCAGCGGCTCGCGGCGCACCACGGGCGTGGTGTTGTCTTCCTGCGCGGTGGAGACCAGCGCCAGGTCCAGTTCGTGGCGCTTGAGGCGTTCGCGCAGGCGGGGCGTGGGGGCGCACAGCACTTCCACGAAGACCTGTGGATGACGGCCGGCGAAGCTGCGCAGGATGTGGGGCAGGAAGGCGGTGGCGTAGTCGTCCGGGCAGCCGAAGCGCAGCGTGCCGGAGAGGCCGGCGCCGGAGATGTCGGCCACCGCGGCGTCGTGGTGGCGCAGGATGGTGCGGGCATGGGCCAGCAGGCGCTCGCCATGCAGCGTGAGTTGCACGCCGCGGCCGGTGCGGTTGAGCAGCGGCTGGTTCAGCATGGCCTCCAGCTTCTTGACCTGCATGCTGACGGCGGCCTGCGTGCGGCCAACCCGACCTCCCGCACGACCCAGCGTGTGGGTCTCGGCAATGGCCACGAAGGTGCGCAGCAGGTCGATGTCGAGGTGGCGGGTCATGCATCGGGTCTCCGGCCGCCCATCTTGCCATCAAGCCACCTGATAGCTGGTTTCATAAATATCAGCTTTCCTTGACCCCTTGCCTTTCGTAAGCTGGGCGCGAATCAAGCCACCCACAGGAGCGCCCATGTCCCGCAATGACGACCCCGCCTTCTGGCAGCACGCCCGCCAGCACCTGATCCGCTACGGCGGCAGCTTCGAGCCGATGATCATCGAGCGGGCGCAAGGCAGCTTTGTCTACGACGCCGACGGCCGCGCCATCCTGGACTTCACCTCAGGCCAGATGAGCGCGCTGCTGGGCCACGGCCACCCGGAGGTGGCTGCGGTGGTGGCCGAACACGCTCGAAACCTGGACCACCTGTTCAGCGGCATGCTGAGCCGCCCGGTGGTGGACCTGGCCACGCGCCTGGCCGAGATTGCACCGAAAGGCCTTACCCGCTCGATGCTGCTGAGCACCGGCGCCGAGGCCAACGAAGCAGCCCTCAAGCTGGCCAAGCTCTACACCGGCAAGTTCGAGGTGGTGAGCTTCGCCCAGTCCTGGCACGGCATGACCGGGGGCGCCGCCTCGGCCACCTACAGCGCCGGCCGCAAGGGCTACGGGCCGGCGGCGGTGGGCTCGTTTGCCATTCCCGCGCCCTACCCCTACCGGCCGCGCTTCGAGCGCCACGGCCGGTTCGACTGGCAGGCCGAGCTGGACTACGCCTTCGACCTGATCGACCGCCAGTCCAGCGGCAACCTGGCCGCCTTCATCGCCGAGCCCATCCTCAGCTCCGGCGGCATCCTCGACCTGCCGCTGGGCTACTTGGCCGCGCTGAAGCAGAAGTGCAGCGAGCGCGGCATGCTGCTGATCCTGGACGAGGCGCAGACCGGCGTGGGCCGCACCGGGCTGATGTTCGCCTGCAACCGCGACGGCGTCTCACCCGACATCCTGACCCTCTCCAAGACCCTGGGCGCCGGCCTGCCGCTGGCCGCCGTGCTCACGTCGGACGAGATCGAAGAGACCTGCCACGCGCGCGGCTTCCTGTTCTACACGACACACGTCTCCGACCCGCTGCCTGCCGCGGTCGGCCTGAAGGTGCTGGAGGTGGTCGAGCGGGACGGGCTGGTGGAGCGCGCCAGGCTGGCCGGCCAGCGGCTGGAGCGCGGCCTGCGCGCGCTGCAGGAAGAGTTCGCCTGCATTGGCGACGTGCGCGGCCGCGGCCTGCTGCTGGGCCTGGAGGTAGTGAAGGACAGGGCCGGCAAGGAGGCCGCGCCGGAGCTGGGCTCGGCCATCACGCGCGAATGCATGCGGCTGGGCCTGAGCATGAACATCGTGCAGCTGCCTGGCATGGGCGGCGTGTTCCGCATCGCCCCGCCACTCACCGTCAGCGACGAGGAGCTGGACCTGGGCCTGTCGCTGCTGCGGCAGGCGATGCAGAAAGTGGCGTGAACAATCGTCCAGGGACCTCGCGGCATCCTCTGCCTGGATGATGGTGGTGGCGCAGGGCCGGTGCTAGCGTCGCCGCTCCCCACCCATACCAAGCGAGTTCCAGATGACGAAGTACCTCCCCGCAGCACCGTTGCGCAAAACCCTGGCCCTGTTGGCGCTGGCTGCACTGACCAGCCCGGGCTGGGCCCAGGACGTGGGCCTGTCCACCCGCACCCATGCCATTGCCTGGACGCTGGACTTCGACAACCAGCCCGTCGAAGCCTTCGACTACAGCGACAGCGCCACCACTGCCGGCCTCGGCAACGACTACTCCACCTCCATCGGCGACGCCATCAACGGCACGCATGCCAGTTGCCAGGCCGGTGGCAGCCTCGGCTGGATCACGGCCAGCAGCAGCGCCAGCTACCCGGCCCATGGCAGCTACGACTTCTCGCTGTACGCCAAGTGCATCGCCGAGGTTCACTCGCGCGACCGGATCCTGGCCAGCGCACCGGGCGTGCCCGCCGGCACCATGATGAAGTACACCGTCACGGTGGACACGAACGCCTACTCGAACGTCATCGACCCCTCGCTGACACCCGACGCGGTGGTCGCCCGCCTGCTGGTCACCGTGGCCAACGACAAGCACAAGGCCGACGCCAGCATCAACAACACCGACGCCTCGGTCGAACCGCTGAGGCTCAAGCGCACATTCCAGGTGCCGGCCGGCAGCTACTTCGACATCGATGCGATGCTCAAGACCAAGGCCAAGTCCTTCGCCGGCGAAGGTGCCAGCGGCGCCTCTGCCACCGCCGACTACGCCCGCGTGCGCGTGCGCTCCGAGACGCCCAACGCCAACATCACCGGCGTCTCCGGACACTCCTACCGCTGACGCAGCGCGCAGAAAGAAGGGCGCCGGGCTTCAGCGCCCGTCCGGCCGCCGCGTGCCGGCGCGGGCCGCCTTCTTCTGCGCCTTCTCGGCCTGGGCGGCCTCGGCCTCGGCACGCCAGGCGGCAAAACCTTCCGGCGTCTCCAGCGTCACCCGGCCCAGCGCAGCCGAGCGGTAGTCGTTCAGCAGGGCTTCGGAGGCCTTCTGCATGCTGACCTTGCCGCCGCTCTGCACTGCACCGCGCGCACGGCCAATGCCGGCCAGCACGTCCTCGGACAGCATGCTGGCGACGTCCTGCAGCCGGTAGCGCGCTTCGAGCAGCGGCGCGTAGTCCGGCTGCAGCGTCTCGATCAGTTCCAGCGCCACTTCTTCCTCGTCGTAGGCATTGCGGCCGACCGAGCCGGCCGCTGCCAGGTGGTAGCCACTCTTGGGCACCAGGATCTTGGGCCACAGCATGCCGGGCGTGTCGTAGAGGTAGGCATCGCTGGCCAGCGAGATGCGCTGCTCGTTTTTCGTGATGCCGGCCTCGTCGCCGGTCTTGGTGGCCTTCTTGCCGACCAGCGTGTTGATCAGCGTGCTCTTGCCGACGTTGGGCACGCCGCAGATCAGCACCCGCAGCGGCTTGGCCATGCCGCCGCGGTTCGGTGCCAGCTCGCGGCAGGCGGCGGCCAGGCGCGCGGCCGGCGCGGCCTCGCTGGCGTCCAGCCCGATGGCGCGGGTCTCGGGCCTGGCGTTGAAGTGGTCCAGCCAGGCCACCGTGCGCGCGGGGTCGGCCATGTCCTGCTTGTTCAGCACCTTCAGCGCCGGCTTGGCCCCAGTCAGCTCGGCCAGCAGCGGGTTCTCGCTGGAGCCGGGCAGCCGCGCATCCAGCAGCTCGATCACCACGTCCACCCCCAGCTTCATGCGCTCGATGATGGCCTTGCGCGTGGCATGCATGTGGCCGGGGAACCAGTTGACGGACATGGGGAGAACCTTGGAACAGAAACGGGACCGGCCCGCGCTCGCGGCCGGCAACACCCATTGTCCCAGTTGTCAGCCATCAGCCGGCCAACGCCTTCATCTCCGCGTACAGATCGGCCTTGCCTTCGAAGCCGATGCCGGGCAGCTCGGGCAGCGTGACGTAGCCGTTGTCCACCTTCACGCCGTCGGGGAAGCCGCCGTAGGGCTGGAACAGGTCGGGGTAGCTTTCGTTGCCGCCCAGGCCCAGGCCGGCGGCGATCGCCAGCGACATCTGGTGCCCGCCGTGCGGCACGCAGCGCGCGGGCGACCAGCCGTTCTCCTTGAGCATGTCCAGCGTGCGCAGGTATTCGACGCAGCCGTAGCTCAGCGCGCAGTCGAACTGCAGCCAGTCGCGGTCGGGCCGCATGCCGCCGTAGCGGATGAGGTTGCGCGCGTCCTGCATCGAAAACAGGTTCTCGCCGGTGGCCATGGGCTTGGCGTAGTGCTGGGCCAGTTCCGCCTGCAGCGCGTAGTCCAGCGGGTCCCCGGCTTCCTCGTACCAGAACAGGTCGTACTGCGACAGCGCCTTGGCGTACTCGACGGCGGTCTTGATGTCGAAGCGGCCGTTGGCATCCACCGCCAGTTGCTGGCCTGGGCCCAGCAGCGTGAGCACGGTCTCGATGCGCGCCATGTCTTCCTTGAGCGAGGCGCCGCCAATCTTCTTCTTGACCACCGAATAGCCGCGGTCCAGGTAGCTTTGCATCTCGCGCTTCAGCCCTTCCAGGCCCTGGCCGGGCCAGTAGTAGCCGCCGGCTGCGTAGACGAACACCTTGCGGTTGGCCTGGCCGTTGCCATGGCGCTCGGCCAGCAGCTGGTAGAGCGGCTTGCCTTCGATCTTGGCCACGGCGTCCCACACGGCCATGTCGATGGTGCCCACGGCCACCGAACGCTCGCCGTGGCCACCTGGCTTTTCGTTGCTCATCATCGTGGCCCAGACCTTGTGCGGGTCCAGGTTCTCGCCCGTAACGTCGAGCAGGCTCGCGGGCTCGGCCTCCAGCAAGCGTGGGCGAAAGCGCTCGCGGATCAGCGCACCCTGGCCGTAGCGGCCATTGCTGTTGAAGCCGTAGCCAATGACTGGCTTGCCATCGCGGATGACATCGGTGACCACGGCCACCAGGCTCAGCGTCATCTTCGAGAAGTCGATGTAGGCGTTGCGGATGTTCGACTTGATGGGCTTGGTTTCTTCGCGGATGTCGATGATCTTCATGGCGTTTTCAGTCCTTGTTTCAAACGGTTCAGCGGGGCAGCGAGGCCCCGCCGCAGATGGCAATGTCCTGGCCGGTGATGGCGGCGGCGGCGGGCGACAGCAGGAACAGCACCAGTGCGGCAATCTCGTCGGGCTGGATCAGCCGGCCGATGGGCGGCAGCACCGGCGGCGCAGCCTGGCGGGCCGGGTCCTGGGTCATCGCGGTCTGCGTGGCCGCAGGCGAGACCACGTTGACGGTGACGCCTCGTGCCACCACCTCGGCGGCCCAGCTGCGCGCCAGCCCGGTGAGCGCCGCCTTGGTGGCCGCGTACTGGCTGCGCCCGGCCTTGCCTTGCGCCACGCGGCTGCCCACCAGCACGACGCGGCCACGGCCGGCCTCGGCCATGGCCGGCAGCAAGGCATTGGCCAGCCGCTCGGCGGCCCCCACATGCAGCTGCCACATCAGCGCGGCGTCGTCTGCCTGCAGCCTGCCCAGCGGGCCCACGCGCAGCACACCGGCCGCGTGCACCAGCGCGGCGGCGCCGGTCAGGCTTGCTGCTGCAGCGTCGGTGGCCGCGGCGTCGCTCAGGTCCACGCTCACGGACCGAAAGCGCGGGTGCGACAGCACGGGCGGCGCGAGGTCCAGCCCGGCCACCGTCCAGCCCGCTTCCAGCAGCGCCCTGCCGATGGCCAGGCCGATGCCCGAGCTGCTGCCGGTGAGCACCGCGAGCGGGGTGTCATTCGGCACGGATCTTCCCCTCGGTGATGATGCGCTGGGACAGCAGCATGTCCTCGTGCTGGAAGTGCGCAAAGTCCTCGATGGAGCCTGGCGTCAACAGCAGGCCCTGCGCCGGCAGCCGCTCGGGCATCTCGCCGGCCGTGAGGGCCTTGTTGACCTCGGCATTGAGCCGCGTGGCCATGTCCTTGGGCAGGCCGGCCGGGCCCCACAGGCCGTACCAGCTGTAGAACTCGTAGCCCGGCACCGTTTCGCCCACGGTGGGCAGCTCGGGCTGGCTGGCCAGCCGGTTCTTGGAGGTCACCGCCAGCACCTTCAGCTGGCCCGCCTTGGCAAACGGCACCGAGCCCAGAATGGGATCGATGAAGGCGTCGATCTGGCCGCCGATCAAGTCCTGGTAGGCCGGCGCCGAGCCCTTGTACGGCACGATCAGGTATTCCATCTGGCCCGCACGCCGCAGCAGCTCGGTGCTGAGATGGCCCGCCGAACCGGTGGAGCCAATCGCAAAGGTCAGCTTGCCGGGATTCTGCTTGCCGTAGGCCAGCAGGCCCTTGATGTCGTTGAAGGGCAAGTGCTTGTTGACCGAGACCGCCAGCGGCGCCTTGGCCACCAGCGCCAGCGGCGTGAAGTCCTTCACCACGTCGTAGACGGGGGTCTTCTGCGTCATCGGGGTGGTGGTGAAGGTGGACGCGGTGAACAGCAGCGTGTAGCCATCGGCCGGCGCACGCGCCACCATGCCCGCGCCCAGCGTGCCGGCGCCGCCAGGGCGGTTGTCAACGATCACCGTCTGGCCCAGCTGCTGCCCGAGCTTCTGGGCCAGCATGCGCCCCACCACGTCCAGCGTGCCACCGGGCGGGAACGGAATGATCATCGTGATCGGCTTGGCCGGCCAGGCCTGGGCCGAAGCCGTGCCGGCCACGCAGGCCAGCGCTGCCGCGGCCATCCCGCGGATGAATTGTTGGCGTTGCATCGTGTTGTCTCCTGATTTTTTGTCTGAGATCTCTGGCGCACCCGGCGCTGCCGCACTCAGCGCTGCAGCAGCCCCGCGTTGGCCAGCGCCGCGCGCAGCGCCGCCACTTCCGCATCGGTGGGCATCTCGGTGGGCGGGCGCACGGTGGGCGCGTCCAGCACGCCTGCCAGGTACATGCCCATCTTCATGCGGGCATGGGCCTCGCCGGTGGGCTCGCCGCCGCCGTACACGGCATCCTTGAGCGGCGTGATCAAGGCCTGCGCCGCCTGGGCCTTCTTCAGGTCGCCGGCCTTCACGGCTTCCCACAATTCGTGGATGAGGCCCGGGATGAAGGTGGCGAAACCCACCAGCGCGCCGTCCACGCCCTGCACCATGGAGGCCAGCAGGTACTCGTCGTGGCAGGTCAGGATGACCTTGCTCGGGTCTGCCTGGCGGATCGCGGCAATGTCGGCGGCGTACTTGTTCATGTCGCGCTGGCCCACCTTGAAGGCGGCCACGCTGGGCAGCTTCGCCAGCTCGGCCATGGTGGCCGTGCTGTACGAGGCACGGGTCCAGGCAGGGTAGACATGGGCCACCAGGTCCAGGCCCACCGAGGCAATGGCCTCGAAGTACTGCATCACATGGTCCGGCCGGAAGCCAAAACGCAGCCAGTGGTGCGGCGGCATCACGTCCAGCGCCTTGGCGCCGGCCTCGCGGGCCATGGCGGCCTGCTCCGTCGCATCGCGAATGCCTTCGCAGACGATGGACGAGATCACCGGCAGGCGCCCCTGCAGCTCGCTGGCGACAATGCGCGTGACCTCGGCACGCTCGCGCGGCAGCAGGGAGAACACCTCCCCGGTGTGGCCGTTGGTCATCACCGCCACCACACCGGGCTGGCCGGCCAGCCAGGACGCGTGCTTGCGCAGTGCGGGTTCGTCGATGCGGTGATCGCTGGTGAAGGGGCAGGCGATCGCGGGAATGATGCCGCGGTAGTTCGCAATGGTGGCCATGGGGCGTGTCTCCTGTTGAATAATCGCTGCCCATCTTGCGTGAGGCCGAAGCGGCTTGCCAATGCTGCTTCAGCCTTCTTCGATGCTCCCAAAGCACTGCCCATGAAGTCCCTTCGCTCACGTCGATCCCCCTGTCCGAGGGGCGCAGCGGCAGCTTGGTGTCGCCCCGCGAGGCCGGCATGAACTTCCTCTGGCTGGAAGACTTCCTGGCCCTGTCCGCCAGCGGCAATTTCTCGCGCGCGGCCGAAGAACGCCACATGACCCAGCCGGCCTTCAGCCGCCGGGTGCGGGCGCTGGAGGAATGGCTGGGCGTGGTGCTGTTCGACCGCAGCACCCAGCCCGCGACGCTGACCGAGACCGGCGAGTGGTTCCGCAGCGTCGCGCAGGACCTGATGACGCGGGTGCAGGGCCTGCCCGACCAGGCCCGCGGCGTGGCCGACGCGAGCGCCGCCACACTGCGCATCGCGGCCACCCACGCGCTGTCGTTCAGCTTCCTGCCCGGCTGGCTGCGCGCGCTGGAGGCCCGCATCGACGGCGGCCCGCGTCCGGTGCAGCTGATCAGCGACGTGATGCAGCAATGCGAGGCGCAGATGCAGCAAGGCCGCGTGCAGTTCCTGCTGTGCCACGCGCACGAACAGGTGCCCAGCCGGCTGGAGCCTTCCCAGCACCTGCATGCGGTGGTGGGGCGCGACGCGCTGCTGCCCGTGTCCGCACCCGCCCACGGTGGCCGCCCTCGCCACACGCTCGACGGCGCCCAGCTCCCCGCCGTGCCGCTGCTGGACTACAGCGCCGAATCCGGCATCGGCCGACTGGTGCACACGCTGCGCGCGGCCGACCTGGCCGCCGCCCACGCCCAGCCCGCGATGACGGCCCACCTCGCCACCGTGCTCAAGACCATGGCGCTGGACGGCCGCGGCGTGGCCTTCCTGCCGCACAGCCTGATGGCCGACGAGCTGGCGGACGGCCGCCTGGTGCAGGCCGGCGGCGAGCGCTGGCGCATCGAGGTGGAGATTCGCCTGTACCGCCGCGCACAGCCGCTGCCGCGCGCCGGCGAAGCCTTCTGGCGCGCAGTGGCGGCCAGCGCCGGTTGAAGACCCCGATGCGCGCCACCGACGCCCACACCGTCCTGCTGGTCAAGGCCATCGAGGAGACCGACAGCGCCGGTGCGCTGCTAAGCGAAGACCAGCGCCGCGACGCCAGCCGCCATGCCCGGGAGCGAGCCGACTGGGCACACGACGCCGTGAAGGCCCGGCAACCGGCCCGCGGCAGCGCGCGCGAGCAGGCCTTTGTGCTGGCCCGCGCGCAGCGCCTGTTGGGCGACCTGCTGGTGCGCCAGCCGCGGCTCGCGCTGCTGCTGCAGCCACCCGGCCTGGGCCTGCTGCTGGGCGGCGGCCTGCCGCTGGCCGCGCTGGCGCTGGGCCTGTTCGCGCAGCACGTGGCCGACCCGCATCATGTCAACCTGGTCTTCGCGCCGGCCTTGCTGGTGCTGGCAATCAACCTGTTCGTGTACCTGCTGCTGGCCGGCCGTGCGGTGCTGGCCGTCGCGCGCACCGGCAAGCCAAAGCCGCCCACCTCGCCGAGGCTGCAGCGCCTGGGCCGCTGGCTGGCGCCGCAGCCCATGCGGGGTTCTCGCGGCCTGCCGCCGTTGCTGCTGAACGCCTGGCTGCGCCACCAGGCCGAATGGCTGCAGCTCAGCGGCCCGGCGCTGGCCGCGCGCCTGGCGGCGCTGCTGCACACCTGCGCGGCGATGCTGGCGCTGGGCCTGATCGTCTCGCTCTACGTCGGCGGGCTGTTCCTCGAATACCGCGTGGGCTGGGAGTCCACCTTCCTCGGTGCCGAAGAGGTGCGCGCGCTGCTGGCCGCGCTGCAGTGGCCTTTCGGCTGGCTGACCGGCTGGGCGCCGCCCACGGTCGATCAGGTCGCTGCGCTGCGCTTTGACGCCACCACGCCGCCGTCCGTTGCGCAAGGGGCGCACTGGGTGCACCTGTACGCTGCGCTGCTGCTGGCCTTCGTGGTACTGCCGCGGCTGCTGCTGGCCGCCCTCGCCCACGCGCAGCGCCGCCACCGCGAGCGACGCGTGAAGCTGGACCTGCACGCGCCGTATTTCACCCAGCTGCTGACCGCCGAAGGCCTGGGCCTGAGCGGCGGCCGTGCGGTGCAGGTCGCTTGCCTGCCCTGCAGCCTCAGCCCTTCGCCCGCACTCGCCACCGCGCTGCCGGCCTGGGCCGAGGCCCGCTTCGGCCAGGGCAGCACGCTGAGCCTGCTGCCAGGGGCCGACCTGGCCCTGCCGCCGCGACAGGCGCTTGCGCCGCTGGCCGCCGTCGCCAGCCAACCCGGCCAGGCCTGCGTGCTGCTGTGCAGCCTGGCGACCACGCCCGAGCCCACGCCGCACGGCGCGCTGCTGGCCGCGCTGCAGCGGCTGGACCCGCAGGCCCGCGTGCTGCTGGAGGCCAGCGCCTACGTCGAGCGCCTGGGCGCGCAGGCCGGCGCCCAGCGCCTGCGCGAGCGCGAGCACCTGTGGCGCGAGTTCTGCCAGCGCCACGAACTGCGCTGCGAGCTGATCTGCCTGCAGCCCGTCGCCGCCGGCGTGTTCGACAGCCCGCTGTGGCCCGCCGCCACCGCCCCGGAAGCCAGGCCTTGAGCGCTGCACACCTCACGCTGGCCCTGGTCGGCCACACCAACGTCGGCAAGACCACGCTGGCCCGCACGCTGCTGCAGCGCGACGTGGGCGAGGTGCTGGACCGCGGCCACGTGACCACCACCACCGAGCGCCACGAATGGCTGCGCAGCGACGCGGGCGACACGCTGGCCCTGCTGGACACGCCCGGACTGGCCGACGCCGCCGCGCTGCTGCAGCGCCTGTCGCAAACCGGCTGGCGCCGCTGGTTGCAGCGCGAAGTCTCGGACCGACTGCAGGCTCCGCCCAATGGCCCGACCGAGCAGGCACTGCAAACGCTGGCCGGCCAGGCCGACGCGCTGCTGTACATCGTCAACGCCGCCGAACTGCCGCAGGACAGTGCCCACCTGCAGCCCGAGCTCGCCTTGCTGCGCTGGCTGGACAAGCCCACGCTGGTGTTGCTGAACCAGCTGGGCCCCGCAGGACCGCAAGGCCATGACGCCGCCGAGTTGCAGCGCTGGCAGGCCGCGCTGGCCGACTGTGCCTGCGTGCACGCCGTGCTGCCGCTGGACGCCTTCTGCCGCAGCCCGGCCGACGAAGCCGCGCTGCTGCAAGCCCTGCCCGCCGCGCTGCCGGCCCAGGCGCCGGCACTGCAGCGCCTTGCCGCCGTCTGGCAGGCCCGCAGCGACCAGCGCCGCGATGCCGGCCAGCACCAGCTCAGCACATTGCTCACAGATCTGGCCCAGCTCGCCGAACCGCTGGCCGCAACGCCGTCAAGCAGCTGGCGCGACGGCCTGGCCCGCGCCGTCGGCAGAGGCGCAAACCGCCAGAACGATGCCGGCGAAGAAGCGCTGCAGCGCCTGCTGCTGAAGGTCGAAGCCCTGGTCCAGGCCAACACCAGCGAACTGCTCGCGCTGCACAGCCTCGCCGGTCTGCCCACCCGCAAGGGCGAGACCAGCGCCACGTCGGTCGCCGCGGCGCTGGTCGCCCAGGTGCGCGAACGCCTGATGCGGCAGGAGCGGCCGGTCGATGGCAAAAAGCTGGGGCTTTGGGGCGGCGTGCTCAGCGGCGCCGCCACCGGCCTGGGTGCCGACCTGGCCGCAGGCGGCCTGACGCTGGGCGCCGGGGCGCTGATCGGCGCCGTGGTTGGCGCACTCGGCGGCGCCGGCCTGGCCCACGGCTTCAACCTCTACACCGGCCAGAACGGCCAGCCCGCCCGCGTTCGTCTCTCGGACGACGCGCTGCAGGAGCTCTTCGTCGCCGGCATGCTGCGCCACCGCGCCGTGACCCACTTCGGCCGCGGCCGCGGGCCTTACGCGGAAGGCGCGATGCCGGCCCATTGGCTGCCTGCGGCACAGGCCGCAGCAGCGCCACAGGCCGAAGCGCTGAAGGCCGTCTGGCCCACGCTGCGCGGCGAGTCCGCGGCTACTGAGCTGCCGGTGGCGCTGAAGCGGTTGCAGCAGTTGCATGGCGCAGCGGAGGACCGTTTCGACGCCGCGGGCCTTGCGGCGCGTGGTGACAGCGTGCTCGGATGAAAGCCGCCGTCCCGCATGGCCTGCGCCAGGTGCACGGCGCCAAGGCAGCGCCTGCCGGATCGGGCCAGCCCATGAAGCTTGTGGCGGTGCTGCTGGCCGTGCTGCCGCAAGTCGCGTTCGCGCACGGCGGCCCGACGGTGGGCATGTTCGCCGGCTTCATGCCGCTGCTGGCCTACCTGGGCCTTGCCCTGGCGTGGCTGAGGCATCAGACGCGGCTTCCGCTGTGGCTGGCTTTCACGGCTGCAGCCATGCTGTTCCTGGCATTGGGATGCGTCGCCTTCTTCCTGCCAGGCCTGCTGCCGATCTCGAACCAGCACCACGACTTGGCTTCGCTGTTGCTCAACGGTGCGCTCACCTTGGTGCTGGTCGGGACCGCTGTGAAGGTTCGCGCGCGAGCCAGGCGAAAGCGGTAGGACAGGCGCGCTACGCCTTGCCTGACGCCGCCTGCTGCGACAGCGCCAGCGCCAGGAAATCCACGAAGGCGCGCACCCGCGCGGCCAGTTGATGGCGCTGCGGGTAGACGGCGTGGATGTCGGCGTCGGGCGTCAGGCACTGCGGCAGCACGTGCACCAGGCGGCCGGCAGGTGCTGGAAGCGCTGCGCGACAAGGACGCGATCCTGTTCGGCTCGGCCGGCGACCCGCACATCCCCGACCACGTCACGCTGTGGGGCCTGCGCCTGAAGATCTGCCGGGGCTTCGACCAGTACGCCGCCACCGCGCGCGTGGCCAACCGCCCGGCCACACTGGACACCCTCGTCGCGACCAACCTGCATGCCGACATCCTGGGCGACCTGGCCGCCGCGCTGGCCGGCAGCCAGGGCATTCAGTGGATGCCGCCCCATCGGCTTGACCGGCGTCAAGCCAGGCCACACGGCGGCGTGCACAGTCTGGCCTTCATCACCTGAGGTCAGCCGATGGAACTTCTGAAGAGCCCAACCCGGTACCTCTTTTTCACCGGCAAGGGCGGCGTGGGGAAGACTTCCCTGTCCACCGCCACCGCATTGGCGCTGGCCGACAGCGGCAAACGCGTCCTGCTGGTCAGCACCGATGCGGCCTCGAACCTGGACGAGATGCTGGGCATCGCGTTGCGCAACACACCGGTGGCGGTGCCTGGCGCGCCAGGGCTGTCGGTGCTGAACATCGATCCGACCAACGCCGCCGAGTCCTATCGCGCGCGGGTGCTCGGCCAGATGGGCGACGGCGCGACAGCGGCCGAGCAGGCCACCGTGCGTGAGCAGCTCTCGGGCGCCTGCACCACCGAGATCGCCGCGTTCGACGAGTTCGCGGCCCTGCTGGCTGGCGACGGAGCCGACTTCGATCACGTGGTGTTCGACACCGCGCCCACCGGCCACACGCTGCGCCTACTGAGCCTGCCTCAGGCATGGAGCGGCTTTCTCGCCGGCAACGACCGGGGCGCTTCCTGCCTGGGTCCTCACTCGGGCCTGAAGATGCAGGAAACCCGCTTCCAGGCGGCGCTGGCCACGCTGCGGGACGCCAGCCGGACCACCGTGGTGCTGGTCACCCGCGCCGAGAGGGGCGCCGTGGCCGAAGCAGCGCGCACGGCCGAGGAGTTGCAGCTGCTGGGTTTGCAAAACCAGCGGCTGGCGATCAACGGTGTCTTTCACGCGCAGAACCGGCAGGACGCCGTGGCCCTGGCGATTGAGGGCGCCGGCCAGCAGGCATTGGACAGCATGCCGGCATCCTTGCGCGCCTTGCCGCAGGACCGCGTGCCGCTGCGCGCCTTCGACACCGTGAGCCTGCAAGCCCTGCGCGCACTGCTGACGGGCGAGCTGGCGCCAACAGGCCCGAACGCGCCAGGCCCCACGACCACACGCGCGGCGCCGCTGCCGGGCCTGGACCAGCTGGCAGACGAGCTTGCGGCGGGCAGCCACGGCCTGATCATGGTGATGGGCAAGGGAGGGGTCGGCAAGACCACGGTGGCCGCCGCGCTGGCGCTGGGCCTGATCAAACGGGGCAAGACCGTGCACCTGAACACCACCGATCCGGCGGCCCATCTGGCGGCCACGCTCATGGCTGAAGTGCCCGGACTGAGCGTGGACCGCATCGACCCCAAGACGGAGACCCAGCGCTACATCGACAAGGTCATGGCAGCGAAGTCACCCAGGCTGAATGCTGGTGAACAGGCCTTGCTGCTGGAGGACCTGCAATCGCCCTGCACCGAGGAAGTCGCCGTGTTCCACGCCTTCGCACGCGTCGTCAGCCAGGCGCGCAGCGAATTCGTCGTGCTGGACACGGCTCCCACCGGGCACTCGCTGCTGCTGATGGATGCCACCGGCGCTTACCACCGCGAAGCCTTGCGGCAGTTCGAAGGGCGCAACGCCGGCCATGTCTCCACGCCGCTCACACGGCTGCAGGATCCCGACTGGACCCAGGTGATCCTGGTGACCCTGCCGGAGGTGACCCCGGTGTCCCAGGCGGCCGCGCTTCAGGACGACCTGCGGCGCGCGGGCGTGGAGCCCTTCGCATGGGTGGTGAACCGCAGCATCCTGGCCTCCGGCACGCAGGACCCCTTGCTGCAGGCACGCATGGTGGGAGAACAGGTGCAGCTGGACAGGGTCGCCGGCGGGTTGGCCAAGCGGCTGTTCGCGATCCCGTGGCTGGCAACCCCGCCTGTCGGCCAGGCCGAGTTGGCAAAGCTCGCAGAGGGCTGAGCTGCCCGTCCGGTAGCGCGCCGTCGACCCGTCGCGAGGCCATGCCCCGACAAACCGCAGCGTCGAATCCACGGTGAAATATACCCAAGCCACCGTGATTTTTTCCGGCGGCTTTTTCTTTGCTGGTTGCGAGCAACGACGCCCAAAAGCAACTGCCCGGCAAAACTCAGGGGAAGCGACCGGCCTGTACCTTTGCGCATTTCCACGTTGGCCGAGGTAGAAACAGGTACATCCTCAATTCAGAGGTTGCTGCACCCCTCCCCCACCGCCGCAGAATATCGGCACTGACGGAGAAGTTCTCGTCCAAAACCCTGCAAAGCACTGACGGGTTCGGGACCTGCCGCCAGCGCCGGGCCATGCTGTATCGGCCATTTCAGACCAGACTCGTTGGGATCCCGCACCATTCGACCTGCCAGCCAACCGCCGCATGAGCGCGGGCGCGCCCATCGAGACTGACCTTCCTGCTCTTCTTCCCTGCTTCGGCCTTGGTTCTTCGATGACTTGAAATCGAACCATGCCCGATTTTCATCCATTGGATTCAACTGGAAAGGAATCCCCATGTCTGTTCTTGCTGACGCCATCAAGGCGCTGGACCCCACCCCGAATAAGACCACACAGCTGACCTTGTCGTTGAATCTGCTGAGCGAACTGGCCGAAAACAAGGCGCTCGAATTCGAGAACGATGTTTTCCGAAGCTACCTCACGGCCGGCACCCAGGAAAACAGGACGGCGCCCATCACCATGGTGATGGCCTCGCATTCCGAGTATCGAGCGTACGTGAAGGACGACGCCGGCAAAATTGCGACCGAGGTTTCCGGTGCGATCAAGAAATTCGTCTCGGGCGGCTCCGAGCAAATCATCAGCGGCATCGCGGACCTGGTCACCACCGGGCTCACGGCGATCCTGGGGGCAGGCCAGGCCACGCAGCAGGAAATGCACAGCTACTACATCACGGTCCAGTCCCGCGCACTGGTGCGCTACGACATCATGGCCTGGCGGCGCCTTGTGGAGGCAGAGGGCATCACCTCCCAGATCCAGAGCTGCATGGCGGTCTACGCCTCCAAGGCCAGCATCGACGTGGCCTCGCTGGACCTGAACACATTCCTGCTCGCCTACGAGGACCAGCTCTACAAGATGGGCTTCTCCGAGAAGGAGAACATCGAGTACATCGACTACGCAGAGTCGGTCTACAACAAGCTGATCGGCGCCAGCCGCGCCAATGCCGGCTCTGCCACCCGCGGCCCTGCCACGCTCGGCACGGCCAAGCCGGTGCCCAGCCGGCCCGGCGAGTTGCTGTTCCTGCCCATGATGCCCACGCCGCAGCGCACCCACAGAAACTCGCCGGGCCGTCGCGCATGAGCACGCTGCGCCGCCGAATGCAGGCCTGAGCCATGCCCGGCGGCGCAGGCGGACTTCACCCCGGCAAGGTGCCGTCAGGTCTTGGCACGCCTTCAATGCGCCGCAGCGTCACGTTCAGCCGCCCGCCTTCGGCCAGCAGCGCCGAGCTGCCGAAGCGGATTCGGTCCACGCCGTGGAACAGCAGCCGGCCAGCGCCGCCAAACCAGACCACGTCGCCGCTGTGCAGGTCCAGGCGCTGCAGCGGCGCATTGCGCGCCAGCCCGCCCACCGCAAACCGCGCATCGTCGCCCAGCGAAACCGACACCACCGGCCCGCCGAGGCTCACCGCGTCCTTGTCCTGGTGCAAGCCCAGCCTGGCCTTGGCGTCGTAGTAATTGATCAGGCACTGGTTCGGCGGCCGCGCCTCGCCGGTCGCCTCGGCCCACAGCCGCAGCAGCCGCTCGGGAATCGCCGGCCACGCATGACCCGTCACCGGATGCGTGCGCTGGTAGCGGTAGCCACCGACCTTGTCCGTCACCCAGCCCCAGGTGCCGGCGCCGCTCATGCGCACGCTGAGCGGCGCGCCGCTGCGTGGCATGGCTTGCTGGAACAGCGGCGCCTCGGCGAGCAGCTGGCGCAGTTCGGCCAGCAGAGCGGCCTGCTCGGCAGCATCGAAATGGCCCGGCAGGAAGTGGAAGCCGGCCGGCAGCGGCGCGGGCTCGAAGCCGGGCAGCAAAGGTGCGTCGTCAAGGTGCTGTGGCATGGGCCTGCCAGTGTGGCACCAGCCGCGCGCACCAACCCGCCCTCTTCGGCGACACCCGATTCATCCAGCGCGCAGGCGACGTGAACGTCCGGGGGATGATGGTGAGTTGACTCTCCGCAACTTTATGGATCATGGGTCTCCTCTTTGGTGGCACAGTCGGCGTGTCATCGCTCAAGCCGACCGGCGCCCCGTGCCATGCAGACGCCAGACCGACAACGACGTCGACATTCCACCCTTGTGTCTCGGCAAGAGCATCGCTTGAGCGTGCGGCACTCAATCCCGTGATGGATCCACTCTGCAAAGGTCTGGCGCTTTCGCACGCGGGGCACGCAGGCGCGATGACGCTGTTGCGTGAGGCGCATGCGCGATCGCTCGAACTGCACGACGAGCGCGGCGTGCTGACAAGCGCCGCTGCATTGGTGCTGACCAGCCACACGGTGGGCAATTTCAGGGACATGGCGGAGATGCTGAAGCACGTTGCGGCGCTCAAGCAGCCCGCACTGGCGCTGCCGGCACCCGACGATGAACTGCTGGTCCGCACGGCGCTGCTGATCGGCCAGCTGTATGTCGATCTCGACGACCCGGATACCGACGCCAACGTGGCACGGTTGCTGGCGTTGCTGGAGCAACCCGGCGGCCTGGACGTGAACCTGCGGCTGGCGGCGGCCCGCATCCTGCTGTACTTCGTCGAGCCGCGCGAACTGCGCGAACTGGGACTGCGTGTCAATGCACTCGTGCTTCCCCACCTGACGGACACCACACTCCAGCCGCACCGGCACGGCCAGTGGCTGCTGCGCTGGCGGAGCTGCGCTGGCTATGCAAAAGACCCGTTGCAGGAGGCTGCCGCCACCGAGTCGGCACGCGCGCTGGCCGAACGCCACGGGCTTCGCGACGTGCGGTTCACGCTGGCCTTCGACGAGGTCGGCCACAGCCTGAACGGCGGTGACCTGCGGCGCGCGGAACGTGCACTGGCCGAAGCCGAGACGCTGGTCGATCCTGGCAGCCTGCGTGAACTGATGCTGCTCGATGTGACGCGGATGCGCGTCGCACTCATCAAGGGCCAGGTCGACGACGCGCTGTTCCGCGCCGTCCGCGCCCGCAAACTCGCAGTCGAGCTGCAATGCCCAGGGCCGATGCTGGGTGCCTACATCGTCAACGAGGCCAGCGTGCGACTGCTGCTGAACGACGGCATCGGCGCGCGGCGCCAGATGGAAGAGGCGATTCCGCTGCTGCCCCCTGGCTTCGCCCAGGAAGTTCGCGAGATGATCGCGGCGATGCTGGCATCCGAGGCGCTGGACCGCGGCGATCCGCGGGGGCGCGAGATGATGGCGTCGGTCTGGTCCGGTCTGCGCGAGCGCCAGTTCTACGACAGTTTCGACGGCCACCCGGCGTTCAAGGCCCGCATCTGCATGCAGGCGCTGGAGCAGCGGATCGAGGTCGAGTTCGTCACCAGCGTCATCCGGAAATGCGGGTTGGCGCCGCCGGCGAACGCACCCGAAACCTGGCCGTGGCGGCTGCGCCTGTACGCCCTCGGACGCTTTGAGGTCCAGCGCGACGGCGTGCCGCTCAGCGCGGAAGGCAAAGGTCAGCGCAAACCGATGGAGTTGCTTCGAGCGCTGATCGCCCACGGCGCCACCAGCCGCGAGCGGGGCCTGCCCACCGGCGAGCTGATCGACCTGCTGTGGCCCGACCTGGAAGCGGAGGCGCCGAAGGCATCGTTCGACATGACGCTGATGCGCCTGCGCAAGCTGCTGCAGGTCGACGGGGCGTTGACGCTTGCCGAAGGACGGCTGTGGCTAGACCCGGCCCTGGTCTGGTGCGACGTCACGGCATTCGAACGCGACTGCGATGCGTTGACCGCGCTGCCCGAGGCGCCCGGCGCGGAGGCCGAGCTGAGCGCGGCGGCGCGGCGACTCAGACTGCGTCGGGACCTGCGTCTGTTTGGCAGCACCAGCGTGGAAGGCTGGGCCGTTCTCGCGCGAGAGCGCCTGGCGACGCGCTTCGCGAACGCGATCACGGCGTACGGCGGCCACCTGGAGGAGCAGGCGGCCTGGATCGCCGCGATCGCACTCTACGGGCACGGTGCCACCGAGGATCCACTGGTGGAGCCCTTCTATCGCGGCCTGATGCGCAGCCACCTCGCACTCGACCAGCCGGCAGCGGCGATGCGCAGCTTCCAGCGCTGCCGCGAGCTGCTTGCCAACGTACTCGGGGTGCCGCCTTCCCGCGAAACGCTGGCCCTGCTCGCAAGCATCCCGCAAGCCTGACACCGGAGCCACGATGAGCCCGCAACAGATCGAACTGGTCCGCCTCAGCTGGCAGCAGGTCTTCCCGCTGCGCGAAACCGCCGCACAGATGTTCTATGAGCGGCTTTTCGAGCTGGATCCGTCGCTGCGACCCCTGTTCAAGGCCGATCTGTCGCAGCAAGCCGCAAAGTTGTTCGACACCTTGAACGCCTTGGTGGCGTCGCTCGGAGAGAACGGCGCCCTCGAAACAGTGGCGGGCCCTCTGCGGCGCAGCCACGCGGGCTTCGCGGCGACGCCGGCGCATTACGAGGCGGTCGGCGCAGCCCTGATGTGGACGCTGCAGGCGAGCGTTGGCAAGGCTTTCACGACGTCGACGCGGGCCGCCTGGCGCGAGGCGTACGCGCAGCTGTCCTCAGCGATGCAAGTGGATCGCGGCGCTGCCGCTGCCGCTGCCGCTGCCCGCTGAACGCTGAACGCTGAACGCTGGAAGCGCCCCCTAAAAGAAGGGGACGCCTGTTAGTCATCGGTTAGCGGCTGTCCAGGCCGGTCGCCGGATCATTCGTGCACTGCGCAAAAGCAGCCACTGAACCGATCCGACACCCCTCCTGAAAGACCACCGTCCATGACCTCCTTCCGCACCCCCATCGTTGCCTCGTTTGTCGCTGCAGCAGCGCTCTCGACCTTTGTCGCGCCGGCCCGCGCCACCGATTTCGGCCATCACCCGGCGGCCACGAAGGCGCGGGCCGCCGATGCCGAGTTCGACCCGTCGACCTTCATGCCCGGGCACCCCGCCCGTGGCGCGGCTGGGCAGGCGGCGCATGCCAATTTCGAGCATCCGGCGCTGGCGACGTATCGCGCAGGTCAACTGCCGCACACCGATCCGAACACGTTCATCGTGCAACCTCCGGCCACCACCGCGTGGATCGTCGTCGACTCTCCGACCATCCTCGCCATGCAGCAGCGTTGAAGCGATCCGCGCCCAACACCCGCACCGACACCACCCGGAATCGATCCATGACCACTCTCGACACCTCCACCATCGAGCTCGTCCGCACCAGCTGGGCGCTCGTCGCGCCGAGCCAGCCCGAGGTCGCTTCGCAGTTCTACCGCCATCTCCTGCGGCTCGACCCATCGCTCGCGCCGATGTTCGGCGGTGACATGACGGTGCAGGGCCAGCGGCTGATGAGCATGATCGGCGCCGCCCTGACCCTTCTGGACCAACCCGAGCAGCTGATGCCGGTGCTGCGCAGCCTTGGCGCTCGCCATCTCGGCTATGGGGTGCAAGACTCGCACTACCCGGTGGTGGCCGAAGCACTGTTTCAAACGCTCCACGACGGACTGGCCTGCGCCTTCACCGAGGACGTGCGCGCGGCGTGGACCTCGGTCTACAGCATGCTCGCCAACGAAATGATGAGCGGCGCAGCAGCTGAACGCCTGCGCGATCACTCCCGGCAGCAGGTGGAGGCGTCATGAAGGTCTCGTCTATCGTTGCGACGCGTCGTCCTGTGTCTCGTCTCGTCTTCGGCCGCGTTGCCGTGCTGGCCCTCTTGATCGCGCTCGCCGTCCTGGTGTGGCACCAGAGACCCGCCATTGCGCAGACAGTCTCGGTGCCGCCAGCCTCGCAGGCCTCCTCCCGCGCCGATTCAAAAAATCTGCCCCTCGAATTTTGGATGTTGTGATGCTGGCGTGGCGATGCGGTGGTCGCCGACCGCGCGCACCGATCCGCCGCCCATCGAGCAACCCTTCACCCGCGGTGAGGACACCGTCATTCGACAGCCGCAGGCTCGTTCTCCGTGTGCCGATCAGGCTCCGTGGTGCGGAGGATTTCGTTCAGAACGGACGTGGCGTAGTTGCCTGCAGGCAAAGAGAACGTGAGCACCAGTTGACCGGCTTGCGGCCATTCCCATGAAATGTCCACCGGCCCGGCCACCAGCGCGCGGCGCGCCTGATCCAGACCGGCGTGTTCCATGCCGTCGCACAAGCTGGCGTGACGTTCGGCCACGCCGTTCTCCAGGGCCTGCGCCTGATCGGTGGTGCTCACGCGGCCCCGTCCCCAGAGCGACCCGGTGGGCCCGCCCGCCTCGTCCATCACGTCGCCGGGCAGGGTCTTGCCCCAGAGTCCCTGCTGAATGCGCAGCGCCAGCATGGCCCGTCCCTGCTCGACCTTGCCGCCCTCGAAGCCGAAACGCTGAGCGCCAAGTAGTTGGGCACGCCATGTGATGCAACGGCCTTGAGACCGTTCTCCAAGGCGTCGCGGTCACCGGTCAAGTCACGCAGCACAGCGCAGCCAGTGATTCACTCCCTGCCCGCATGCCTTGACGAGGCGTCCACAGATGCGGCCTCGCATGGGAACCGTTGCGCGCTCCTACAGGTGGCTTCCGGGCGGCAACGACAACGCGCGGGAGTCCGGGCTCGGTCAGCGTCCGGTCCACGTCGTCGGATGCAGCCATGGCAGAAGCCAACCCGGTATTCGGCGTGAACTTGCTTGAGGCTCAATGAACCCGCAGCACCTCAAACCGCTGTCGGATTGGAGCGACCTGTATCGACACCTCATCGCCCTCGCATTTACCCAGCATGGCCCTGCTCAACGGGGCTTCGCTGCTGATGACCTGAACGAGCTGAGCGCCGCTGACCAACTTCATGCTGCCCCCATCCGGGCCGAGAAAGAGCTGTTGCTGCTTGTCGTCGGAATCGACCAGGAGGACCAGCGCGCCGAGCTGTATGCCTTTGCTGGCGTCGTAGGGGCGCGGGCGGAATTGGCGCCAGTTGACCATCGCCTGGCGGATGGCTTCGGCGCGACGCGCTTGGCCGGTGGCCAGGTATGCGGCTTCGAGACCCAATGTGTCGTACTTGTTTTCGGCGATGTTTTCCTCGTGAGTTGCCGATTCATGGGCCGCCCGCGCTGCCTGTTCGGCCTGCAGCAGATCCTCGGCGAGACGTTCCAGCACCTGCTGCTGCAGCAAGAATTTATCCATGATGAGAGGTAGGCATCTCGAACAAGCGGGAGTCGGGGCTCAATTGTGAAGGGATCCACCAGCAGGGCAATTGCATGAGACCGCCGTCAATCGATTTCATGGCAAAGGAAGCACACCCGTGCTTCCCAGCCTCGGGCCAGCAACGCTTCGTGGACCACTAGAACCAAAGTCTCAGGCCGCTGGTTTGCTGCGGCTGGACTTCTTGGCGGGCGCTTTCTTGGCCGCCGTCGTCTTGGCCGGGGCTTTGCGCCGCGGTGGCGCAAGTTCGGTCGGGTCATCCATCGGTGGCGCGTCCACCCGCAATTCCGGCAGATCGCTGGCCCGCCAGTAGCGGGGCACCCAAGGCCAGGGCTGCAAGGGCTCGTCGCCATCGATGTAGCGCACCATGTCGACGATGGGGCCCTGGCCCATCCAACGGCCGCGCGGGTCTTGGCGGAAGTCCAGCGTGACCCAGTTGTCCGGGGCGGGGACGTCCGTTGCAGGCTGGGACTTCAACATGCCCTGGCGCTCGCCGCCGCGCAGGCGCAGCAGTTCGCGCCCTTGTGCCGACCACAGGCGCACGCTGCCGTCATCCCCCGCACTGGCCAGCCAACGGCCATCGGGGCTGAACGCGACGCTCCAAACCCGGCCTTCGTGGCCTTGCAACACGCGCAGTGCCTGGCCGCTGGCCGCGTCCCACAGCCGCACGCTGCCGTCATCCCCCGCGCTGGTCAGCCTGCGGCCATCGGCGCTGAACGCGACGCTCCGAACCCCGTCTTCGTGGCCTTGCAACACGCGCAGCGCCTCGCCGCTGGCCGCATCCCACAGCCGCACGCTGCGATCATCCCCCGCGCTGGCCAGCCAGCGGCCATCGGGGCTGAACGCGACGCTCTGAAACCAGCTTAGTTGGCCTTGCAGAACCCGCAGCACCTGGCCGCTGGCCGCGTCCCACAGCCTTACGCCGCCGTCGAACCCAGCGCTGGCCAGCCAGCGGCCATCGGGGCTGAACGCGACGCTCCAAACCCAGCCTTCGTGGCCTTGCAACACACGCAGCGCCTCGCCGCTGGTCGCGTCCCACAGGTGCACGCTACCGTCACTCCCCGCGCTGGCCAGCCTGCGGCCATCGGGACTGAACGCAACGCTCTGAACCCTGCCTTCGTGGCCTTGCAGCACGCGCAGCGCCTCGCCGCTGGCCGCGTCCCACAGCCACACGCTGCCGCCCCCCCCCGCGCTGGCCAGCCAGCGGCCGTCGGGACTGAACGCAACGCTCTGAACCCCGTCTTCGTGGCCTTGCAACACGCGCAACACCTGCCCGCTGGCCGCGTCCCACAGCCGCACGCTGCTGTCACTCCCCGCACTGGCCAGCCAGCGGCCATCGGGGCTGAACGCGACGCTCTGAACCCAGCCTTCGTAGCCTTGCAGCACGCGCAACACCTGCCCGCTGGCCGCGTCCCACAGACGCACGCTGCCGTCTTTCCCCGCGCTTGCCAGCCAGCGGCCATCGGGGCTGAATGCAACGCTCGGAACCCAGCCTGCCTGGCCTTGCAGCACGCGCAGCGCCTCGCCGCTGGTCGCGTCCCACAGGTGCACGCTACCGTCACTCCCTGCGCTGGCCAGCCAGCGGCCATCGGGGCTGAATGCGACGCTCTGAACCTCGCCTTCGTGTCCTTGCAGCACGCACAGCGCCTGGCCGCTAGCCGCGTCCCACAGCCGTACGCCGCCGTCCCCCCCTGCGCTGGCCAGCCAGCGGCCATCGGGGCTGAATGCGACGCTCTGAACTCCGCCATCGTGGCCTTGCAGCAGGCGCAGCGCTTGGCCGCGGGCCGCGTCCCACAGCCGCACGCTGCCGTCATCCCCCGCGCTGGCCAGCCAGCGGCCATCGGGGCTGAATGCGACGCTCTGAACTCCGCCATCGTGGCCTTGCAGCACGCGCAGCGCCTGGCCGCTGGCCACGTCCCACAGCCGCACGCTGCCGTCATCCCCCGCGCTGGCCAGCCAGCGGCCATCGGGGCTGAACGCGACGCTCAGAACCAAGCTTTCGTGGCCTTGCAGCACGC